>JBAZOP010000004.1 GCA_041648665.1 bacterium
CCTAGCGGAAACACCGGCAAAAGCAACCGCGAACTTCGGAGAGAGAGGGAATTCGAGTCACATGCCTATCGCTGCAAAGTCGAAGTTGTTCGAGACCGCGCCCGGGATCTGAGCCGTGAACCCGCTTGCGGACTTCTCATATATCCTGGGCACCCCCGGAGTCTCCGAAGTGCCTGCCCTGGTCGATGCGATCAACGCATACTGCTCCGAGGGCATGGGCGAATTGAAATTGATCCTGTAGGTGCCCGCGCTGACGTATGAGACGCTTACGTTCGGCCCTATGATCGAAGGGGTCACGCCTCCGGTAACGCTGCCCCAGATTATCCTGCCGAAATTCGCGGTGCGCGAGTTCAGCGCCGCAAACTCATTTCCGACGTCGTAGCCGTCGACGGTCTGACCGTCGGCCATCACGATGCCGGCGTTCATGGTGAGCGTGCCGTTCATCGTATCGCCGGACCTCGATATCCTCTGCGAATCGCCGCTCGCGCGAAGGCCGGCCTCGTTCGCTATGCCCTGCGAGTTCGTCGCGATGGCGCCGTCCAGGTCGCCCAGCACGTTCTGCAGGTCCGTGGAGGTCGAATAGCTGAGCCCGGCGGGTGCAACGCCGATATACGAAGCGGAGTCCTGGCCGCTGTAGATCGTGTCCAGCTCTTCCCTCAGGACTATGGCCTCCTTGCCTGCGCCGCCGGTGATCGCTTTCGCGATCTCGTCCACAGCCCCGTCGGCAAGCGCCTCGAAGCCTACGCTCTTGTCCACAGCCCCGAGCGCCACCTGCGCATAGCTCGAGTACGGCACAGAGGCGAGTTCCATGTCTGAGATCGGCGAATATCCCTCGACCTCCACCTCGAGATAGCGCCCGACTACCGGATCTATCGCCTCCAGCGGAACGCCGCCCGTGGGCGCGCCGTTCGCATCGAGCCCGTTGCCGATCAGCGCGGAGATCTGGCCATCCACCGAGGCCACACCCTGCGTCTCCTCGTACACCGCAAGGCCCTGCGCATCCTTGATCCTGAACGCCACGTTCCGCTCGCCGTCCGCAATCGGGTTGCCTCCCTCGTCGCGGATGACCGAGTGAAAGCCCAACACCTGCGGCACAGAGGGCTGCTCGGCGGAAACAAGCGCGGGCAGCGCAAACAGGGCCAGCACGACCGCCATCCTCATGAACGACTTCATCTCAAACCTCCTTTGGTTATCTGAGCACAAACTCCACTCGCCTGTTCTTCTCCAATGCGCGCGGGCCGCGTCCCGGCTCCAGGGGCTCCGACTCACCCTTTGAAATCACGATGAGCCTCGAACCCTCGACCCCCTCCTCCGCGAGCCTGCCCATGACCCAGCGGGCCCTTCGGTCGCCCAACTCCATATTGTATTCACGCCCGCCCCTCTCGTCGCAGTGGCCCTCTATGACCACGATCGCGCCGGGGTTCTCCTCCAGCCACCTTGCGTTATTTGAGATCTTCGGAAGGTCCTCTTCGAGCACCGCCCTGCCGGCCGTAGGAAAATGGACCCGCTCCGTCGGCATCGTCCGGACAGCGGTCGCTGTCGCGGCTTTCACGTTATCCGTTGAGGCGCATCCGGCTGCGCAGATAAGGACGAGAGACGATGTAATTATGACGTTCTTCACAGCACCTCCTCACAAAGCAGCACACCACGGCGCGCTGCAGCCCGACAACCCTTCGCCTACCGCCGTCGTGCTCACCAACGGCGCGGGCCTGCGGTGCGTCCCATCGATCATGAGCACGATCGCCCTGTGCGAACGGCCGGTGAGCATGTCCCTCACCTCGAACTCCCTCTTTCCCGGTCGTATCGGCAACGGCGCGAACTTTCCCAATCCGGTGGACTGATCCAGGTATATCTCAGAGAGATTCGTGGACGCGTCGACCAGAGCTGTCTGCTCATCGCCCTCATATTCGAGCACCTCGACGGGATTCGACGGGTCTGAGAAGAGTTTGAACACGAGCCTCGTGTTGTCGATCGTGTTTCCGGAAGCGATGTTGGTGAATATCGGCACCGCCTCCATGTCCACCGGGACCTCGGTAACACCTCCATTCACCTTCACGCCAAAGGCCTCGCCCGCGCGTATGACCGCGTCGTTCGGATTGACGGCCTCCACCGCCACGGTCCTGTTATCGCCGGTGGGCACGCCGCTCACTATCCCCTCTTCAGCGTTGCCGTCGAAGGTCGCCACGATCGGCCGCTCCATCCCCTCGCCGTCGACGGTCACGCGATACATCTCTATGCGGCCGTGCTCTATGTTTGGGTTAAAGCTCGCGGCATGCCTCACCCTGACAGCCAGCATGCCCCCGCCGGCGCCGGAAAACTCGCCCGCGCCGCAACCCGCCAGCGCCAGCAGCGCGAGCAACGCGATGATCCTCTTCATCTCTTCGATGGTCATATGATCGCCCTCATTTGAAGGTCACCTTTATCTCCCCTGTCTTCGCTCCGCCCGACATCGCAGCCAGGATGCCGCCGACTATCGCCCCGGCGGCCGCGACGCCGACAGCGCCCCAGAACAGCGGCCTGCGCGCAAGCGGCTTCTTTCGCTTCGCCAGGACGATCGCGTCGGCCTCGCCCTGAGGATAGATGCTGGCGGCAGGGTCCCGGGCCATGTCGAGATCGATCTGGCCCGAAATCCCTTTCACGAGTTTTGCCAGCGCCGCGCTTCGTTCGTCAGCGCCCAGCCCCTCGATCCTGAGCGGCCGGCTTCCCGCGCGAAGCGTCCGATCGATCGTGCGCGCAGTCACGTCCCAAGAGCCTTCGCCGGCCGCATCCGCATCTATGAGCACGGCCCGCTCGATCTTGAGCGCATCCGCTATGCGTATTCCGTCGCGCACCGCCGCAGAGGCCTCGCCGTGGGCAGCGCCTCCGTCGGGACCGTTTCCCTCCTTCGCCCACTTGAGCCTTTGCTTCACCTGCGTCCTTATGCCTGCGGCTATGGCGACGCTCCTCTCGACCCTGGCGTATCGGTTGGCCCTGAGCGCAAGCGAGTAATTCCCTGCGGGCAGCCCCTCGAGCGCGAGCGGCGATATCCCCTGCGATATGCCGTTGAGGAACACCTCCGCGCCCTCCGGGATGCTGCGGACGAAGAGCGAGCCGGCGGGCAGCCCTGCGCGCGACGCCCTCACCTCTTCGTAGAGAGAGATCATGCTGGGCGGATAATCGTCCGCGGTCATCCTGAGCATGGGGTTTATCTGCATAGCCCTGTCCAGCGCCTCGCGCGCAGGGGTCTTCTTCCCGCGCGAGTTCGCGATCAGCGCCTTGGAGACGTACGCATCGAGCAAAAGCGCGTTTGCATCGGCCGCGCCCCCATCGGCCTTAAGCAGCGTGATGGCGCGCTCCAGGGACTGGTTCGCGTCGTCGTATCTGAAGTTGAAATAATGGTCCTTGGCCGCGCTTATGAGGACAGCGGCGTCCGGCAATGAGGCGGCAGACGGCTCCTGGTAGGCCGCGACTCCGGCCGCAAGATCGGAGTCGACGATATGGTGCGAGGTAGAGGCCCTCAGCGCATCAGAGATCTCGCGCGCGATCTCCCTGCTGGCATCGTCCGAATCGTCATCCGCAATCGCCTGTACGGCCACCGAGCGCTGCGCCCCGGCCGAGCAGAGGGCCGGCTGCGCCATGACGAGCGCTGCGCTCAAGATTGCCATCGATCTTTGGACCGCCTTTGGGAAGGGCATGTCGTCGGATATAAGCAATCGACGTGCCAACTTTTCCCATAACGAGGCCGGCATCGAGACAACCGGCGGTATTCACGCGTCAATTTCTCGGATCAGCCCGTGCGGGGGACGCTGATCGCAAAGCCTCTGTCCTGCGCCGGGTGCAGCGAATCGATACACCTGTGCCGAAATCACAGCAGTCGGTTGACTTCGATCCTCTTCGATCATTACACTGCTCACCCATGAAGCGCATCGACGCCCACGAGAAGGTTACCGGAAAGGCCAGGTACGCGGACGACCTGGTCTTTCACAACATGCTCCACGCCGCGCCGCTCCATTCATCCCATCCGTCAGCGAGGATAAAGGCCGTGCGCACGGAGAAGGCACTCGCATATCCCGGAGTAGCCGCGGCGATCACCGCGCGCGACGTGCCCGGCTCGAATCTCGTGGGCGGGATCATCGCCGACCAGCAGGTCATGGCGAAAGATCGCGTCAGATACATGGGCGACGTGATCGCCATGGTCGCGGCCGAGAGCGCGGACGCCGCGCGAGAAGCGGCCTCGCTCATCGAAGTCGATTACGAATTGCTCAAGCCGATATTCTCACCTGAAGAAGCCCTCAGGCCCGACGCGCCCCGGATGCACGAAGGGCGGGGAAACGTCGTAACCTCGTTCAAGATAAGGAAGGGGAAGACCGCCCCTGCGCTCAAAAAAAGCGCCCTATTGGTCGATGCGAAGTTCGCGACATCGTTTGTCGAGCACGCGTATCTGGAGCCTGAGTCCTGCGTGGCGGCGCCTGAGCCGGATGGATCGCTTGTCGTCTACGGCGGCATGCAACACCCATTTACCACGCGCCGTTTCGTCGCCGCGGCCACGGGACACGCGCTCTCGCGCGTGCGCATCGTGCAGACGACGCTCGGCGGAGGCTTCGGCGGCAAGGACGACACCATCTCCGTGGTCTGCGCGCGCGCTGCGATTCTGGCCATAAAGACCGGTCGGCCGATCAAGATCACATACACGCGCGAAGAGTCGATCCGGGAATCGTACAAGCGCCACCCGATGGAGCTCTCCTACAGGGCGGGCATGGACAACGAAGGCAAGCTCACCGCGATGGAGATAGACATCACCGCGGATTCGGGTCCCATCTGCTCCACCTCGCCGTTCGTCATCTGGAGGCCCACGGTCCAGTGCGCAGGACCCTACGCCGTACCGGCCGTGAAGTGCGACTCGCGCGCGGTCTACACGAACAACACCTTCACCGGCGCGATGCGCGGATTCGGATCCCCGCAGCACGTCTTCGCCTGCGAGTCGTTCATCGACATCTGCGCCGAGGCGGCAAACCTCGATCCGTACGAATTCAGGAAGAGAAACTTCTTCAGGCAGAACTCCGCCACGCACACCGGCCAGAAGCTCTCGAGGCACAAGGTCGCGATCGCGGAGGTAGCCGAACGCGCCCTCTCGGAGTTCGGATGGAACGGCAAATTCAGGGCCTCCTCCAGGGGGAGGACGCGCAGCGACGGGCTCCTCTACGGCGCGGGATTCGCGTGCAGCTTCAGGGGGGTCTCGCTCGGCGCGGAGGGCAACGACTTCTGCTCCGCGATCGTGAACGTGCAGCAGGACGGCTCCGCGTTGCTCGAAGTGGGGGTCTCGGAGAACGGACAGGGGCTCAAGACCGCGATGGCGGCGATCCTCTGCGAAGAACTGGGCATCGGACCCGGCCGCGTGGTCTTCATCGACACGGACACGAGCTCCATACCGGACGGCGGCCCAACCGTCGCGTCGCGCGGCACGATCATGGGCGGCAATGCAGTGATCGACGCGTGCAGGAAGATAAAATCAGACATGCGGCCGGTAGTGCGCGAGCTGATCGGGCCGTCGAGAAAGGGATACATCTACAAGAACGGCATGATCAGAAACCCGGAACGCAAGAAGGAGGTCCTCTTCGACAAGGCCGTGGCGGAATGCCACAATCGAAGGATGTATCTGCACGCGCTCGGCATCTACCGGGGCCCTGAAGTCGGCTTCGACGAGAGGAACGGCCAGGGGAACGCCTACTTCACATACGTCTACGGCTGCCAGGCGTGCGAGCTCACGGTCGATCCCGCGACAGGCAGGGTCTCTGTCCTGCGCGTGGTCGCGGCGCACGACGTGGGAAAGACGATAAACCCGCAGATGGCCGCAGGACAGGTGCTAGGCGGAATCGTTATGGGACTGGGCTTCGCCCTCAAAGAGGAGATCGTCCACAAGGACGGCATCATACAGAACACGAACCTAAACACCTACCGCATCCCGCGCTCGACCGACGCGCCCGAGATGACGGCGATACTGGTGGAGAACCCGGACCCGGACGGGCCGTACGGTGCGAAATCGCTCGGAGAACCGACCAACGAGCTCATGGGGGCGGCCGTGGCGAACGCGATATATTACGCCACCGGCAGGCGCATCCTCTCACTCCCGATCACGCCCGAAAAGATCCTCGATGTGTTGAAAAGATAGGGGCATGAACCCGGAGCAACATGGTGGCTTCGGGTCCTGTCGGCGGATCACCCCCATTTGCGGCATCGCCGCACTCAATCACAGAGTCTATGCGAATGACTTTCCGCGGCTGCTGGCGTCAAATGGGGGTCCCCCGATCCGGCGCCACCCGAAGCCAACCGCAGGTTAACCCCTTACCGCAGAACTGTTTGAAGGTTGACCCGATAAGCTTTTACCATTAGCTTAGTCGCTCGGAGGCAAGCGATTGAGTGAAACAGTCTCAAAAATCAGGGAGTTCATAGATTACTGGCGATCCCTGAAGGGTGACGAGAAGGGCGAGGCTCAGGTCTTCTGTGATCGCCTCTTTCAGGCCTTCGGTCATGCAGGCTACAAGGAAGCAGGCGCCACCTTAGAGTACCGCGTCAAAGCAAAAGGCGGCACGACAAAATACGCAGATCTCCTGTGGAAGCCCCTTCTCCTCATGGAGATGAAGAGCCGTGGTGAAGATCTGGAAGATCATTATCGTCAGGCCTTTGAATACTGGTTGCAGCTCGTTCCCCATCGTCCTCGCTATGTCATTCTCTGCAATTTTGATGAATTCTGGATCTACGATTTCGACGCCCAGATCGAAGATCCTGTCGACAGGCTGAATATTGAAGAACTTGCGGATCGTTATACGGCCCTCAATTTCCTCTTCCCCGAGGGCGGAAAACCGCTCTTTGGCAACGATCTCGTCGCTGTCACGCGCGTAGCAGCCGACAAGGTCGCCTCGGCGTTCAACGCCCTCATTGCCCGCGGCGAAGAACGTGAGAAGGCGCAGCGCTTCATCCTCCAGTGTGTCCTCACCATGTTTGCCGAGGACTTTGATCTCCTGCCACGCGGCATCTTCACGGAACTGCTTTATGATTGCCGCAACAGCGGTCATTCCTACGATCTTCTCGGCGGTCTCTTCCGACAGATGGGCACCCAGGTATCGGCAAGCGGTGGTCGCTACAAGGATGTCGAATACTTCAACGGAGGACTCTTCCGCGAATGTCAGCCTATTGAACTCAGGAATGATGAAATCGAACTTCTCATCGAAGCGGCGTTGGAAAACTGGTCCAAAGTCCAGCCGCCCATCTTCGGCACCCTCTTTCAGAGCAGCATGGACCAGAAACGGCGACACGCCCTCGGGGCGCATTTCACCAGCGAAGCAGACATCCAGAAGATTGTGCTGCCAACTATCGTGCGGCCGTGGCAATCGCGCATCGCGGCTGCAAAGACGATCAAGGATTTCAACGACATCCTTCGCGACCTCCACGCCTTCATTATGCTGGATCCCGCATGCGGATGTGGCAACTTTCTCTATGTCGCCTATCGCGAGCTCAAGCGCCTTGAAATGGATGTACTGGCGACAATCCGGAAATCCTTCGGCAAAAAGTTCCGCGACAGCGCCTCCATGACCTCACTCGTCAGCACCAGGCAGTTCTACGGCATCGACATCAGTTCCTTTGCCGTGGAGTTGGCCAAGGTCACGCTCATGCTGGCAAAAGAACTTGCAGTGGCAGAGGCGCAGAAGCGGCAGCGCTCCGGCCAGGACAGTTTCCATTTTGATCACCCTCTCCCCCTTGACAACCTAGACGACAACATACGTTGCGACGATGCCCTCTTCTGCACGTGGCCGAGGGCAAATGCGATCATCGGCAATCCGCCCTATCAGTCAAAGAACAAGATGCAACAGGAGTTTGGCCGGGACTATGTGAATCGAATACGCGAGAAATACCCCGAGATGTCCGGACGGGCCGATTATTGCGTGTATTGGTTCCGGCGTGCGCATGACGAGCTCGCGGAGGGTGGAAGGGCTGGCCTCGTGGGCACCAACACCATAAGTCAGACCTATTCCCGCAAAAGCGGGCTCGACTACATAGTGGAAAACGGCGGTACGATCACGGAGGCAGTCGCCACCCAGGTCTGGTCCGGCGACTCAGCGGTCCATGTCTCGATAGTCAATTGGGTAAAAGGCCGTGAGAAGGGAAAGAAAAAGCTCTTCACGCAATTAGGTGACAATATCGACAGCCCCTGGAGAGTTGAGAGACTCGATTCCATCAATTCATCGCTCTCCAGCCATGCGGATGTGACAGGCGCCGAGACATTGAGATGCAACGCGGAATCATCAGCCTGTTACCAGGGTCAGACACACGGACATGAGGGATTTCTGCTCCCTGAGGACGAAGCTCGAACAATGATCGCCGCAGATCCCTCTCTCAAAGAGATCCTCTCCCCCTACCTTACCGCTGATGAAATGCTGTCAAATATTGCCGCATTGCCACGGCGTTATGTCATCGACTTTCATCCACGAGATATCTTTCAAGCCAAGAGTTATGGAAAGCTTTTTTCACGCATCGAAGAAATTGTGCTGCCCGACCGTCAAGAGGCTGCTGCGAAAGAAGAATCACGAAATCACAAGGCGCTTGCCGACAATCCAAGGGCAAAGGTCAATCACCATCACGCTAACTTTTTGAACAAATGGTGGTTGCTTTCATACGCGAGAGAAGAACTCATCATCAAAATCAGAAACATCAATCGATACATTACCTGCGGACGAGTCACAAAGCGCCCGATATTTGAATTTATTTCAAGCACCATCCATCCGAATGATGCCCTGCAGGTCTTCCCTCTCCCTGACGACTATTCCTTCGGCATCTTGCAATCAGCAATACACTGGGTATGGTTTAAAGAACGTTGTTCGACCCTTAAAGGTGATTTTCGATATACATCAGAGACCGTGTTCAACAGCTTTCCCTGGCCCCAGGCACCCACGATAAAACAGGTCCGTGCGATCGCTAAAGCCGCGTTCGAACTCCGCGCGCTCAGGCGAAGGATTATGGCTGAAAATAACTGGTGTTTGCGCGACCTCTACCGCACGCTGGACTTGCCGGGCAACAATGCGCTACGGGACGCTCAAGATGAGCTCGACGCCGCAGTACGCAATGTCTACGGCATGAAGCCTGGTGACGACATCCTCGCCTTCCTCCTAGGTCTCAATCACGAGGTCGCCGAGCGTGAATCCGAAGGCAAGCCTGTCCAGGGCCCCGGCCTCCCTGCCATTGTGGATGACCCCTCGGAGTTTGTAACTGAAGATTACGTGCGAATGCATGATAACTAAAAACAAACACTTGTCGTAACATTCATTTATCATGGCCTCTTTACATGGCGTATAACTGTTACGGGTATAATCTCGCCACTATCTTTGTCATCCTTCGGTCTTGATGTAATTCTGAACCAATGCGCAACCGTGTCAGAACATTGAATCAACGTATAAGGAGATCTCCCAAGCCTCACCTTATATGTTCCATGTGAAAGTTTACCGGTGAATAAGTGTACGCATGAATAGACAATTTTATTAACACTGCACGTCACTATATGACCATACTCGCCTGGCCGCCACCCAATATCAGCATTTTCGAGCACGTGTTCATTTGTAAGTCTGACAAAATCATTCGGATGACCCTTGCCATATCGAATAAAGTTTCTAACAGCCTCAAATTCGTATTCGTATCCGGAAATACCACAGACTCTCTGAACCATCATATAATTAAATGCAATCTTAGCAATTGCCCTATGATGCTTCTCAGTTATCGTAAAAATACCCGTCGTATCAATTTTTTCATGATAATCGGCTTGCCCTTCCTTAACTAATGTAATTCTATTGTAATCATCGCCTAAAAGGGGCTTCAACCAGCCCACATCAAGTTTTTCGTCATAAAGGATATTAAATTCAATATCAGTTCGCCCAGCCTTTCTTTTAATCTCCGCAACAAGGTCCTCTTTTTTCATGCCCTTCTCAAGCCGTATATGCTCCCATTGCCCAGAAGTCGGATTAATAAATACCATCTGAGAGCAGTCCCTCATTAAACCCGTGTGCGGATCGATCTCAAACAGAGCTGGAAAATCTGAATCCCTAAATCTCCCTTCAAGCCTTATAGGTTCTCTTGAATAACGATTGGAGTAAAATGGATTGTTTTTTTCCTTTCTGCTTCGTCCCTTTATTCCTGCCATCCGTCTGAACATCGCTTCTGGACCTGCATAACATAGCTCGCCCTCGCAAATACCTAATTCATTATTGCAAATGGAGCACACTTTATCTGTCAAAATGAACTCATTACCACCTTCGTCCCTGAATGTCCCAATGCCACGAGGAATCACATGCTCCCTCTTAAAAGGAGCTTCTTGGACAACGCCACAATATACGCATTTATAAGGCACGACGTTCTCCCGTTAGCCTTATGATTTATTGCAGTGACCGAATGCATTATCAAGGCATAATTAGAGCTGCAATTCGTTCTGGGACAGGCATCAAATCCTTATACTTGCGCGGCAATTTTGAGACAACCCTGTACGTCGCTACGCCGATCGGCTTCTTCGACTCGCGAAGCGCATATTCGACGATCATCCTGTCTTTTGACTTGCACAGGATGATGCCGATGGAGGAGCCTTCGTCGGGCATGCGCACGAGATCATCGAGCGCCGCAAGATAGAACTGCATCTTGCCCACATATTCCGGCATGAACTCTCCGACCTTGAGTTCCAAGGCCACAAGACACTTGAGCGTCCGATGAAATAACAACAGATCGATAAAATACTCCTTTTCGCCGACCTCCAGCCGGTACTGGCTGCCGATGAATGAGAATATCCCGCCCATCTCTCTGAGAAACGCTTCGACCTTTGAGAGAATAGCGCACTCCAGCTCGCGCTCGTCATGCTCATCGCCAATCCCCAGAAAATCGAAGGTGTATTCGTCTTGAACCGCAAGCCCTGCCTGAACCCGCGTCTCCACAGGGAGGGCCTTTTCAAAATTCGTCTGATTGGCGAGGTATTTCTGAAAACTCTGGTTCTCTATTTGATGGATGAGGATATTTTTGGACCAGCCATGCCTTCGCGTCATCATGAGGTAAAACGTCCGCTCCGCCTCATCCTTGCACCGCTCCATGATGATGACGTTATGGAACCAGGCAATTTCTCGCGCCAATGGCGCGAGTTTTGGGCTTTTGGTATAAGTTTCATAAAAAACCTTCATTCTCCATAGGTTAGAGGCCGAAAAACCTCTGGCGCCTGAAAATTCGTTCCGCAGATCCTTCGCAAGTCGCTCCACGATCGCCTTTCCCCATGTCCTGCCCCGCTGCCTCTCAACAATCATGCGGCCGATATCCCAGTAGAGCTCAATAAGCTGTCTGTTCACGGCTTTCAGCGCCGCGTATTGTGCAGCTCGAATTCGATCCTTTATAGACCGGAGGAGCCCGCCATAATCACGTGGAACAAGGTTTGTCATAAAACCTCCTAGATCTATCCCCGCGTATACAACTGCAGCGTTTCGCAGCACCCCTGCAGTGTTTTCGGCATCCACATGGCGGAATTCCCTTTGTTTTACTGTTTGTTAAGAAAACCGATCTTCAGTTAATGCAATTACTGCGCCAACCATCTGCTTTTCCTTTTTGGAGTGTTTGTCGAGTATGGCGTTGGGTACCGCTTGATGGGGCGGGCCGGGGATATCCCGCGAGCGGCGTCAGGAGGCGCCGCTTTCCAAGCCTACAATGCTGCGGCGCCGAATGCGCAGGTGACGAGACGGCGTCTGAGTCGAGGAACCGTAGCGAGAGGGGTGTCCACGGTCCGCCCCGTCTACAGAAAATACCGTCCCCTATTGCTTCACTTTGTTATGAGTTCATCAGGGGGTACTACTGACTTGGGCGCAATCTTCGCAGGCAAGGTCTCCGGCGAGAGCGTCTCCTGCTGCATCTCGCGGTACTTATGCATCCTCCTGCCCGAGACGCCCGCCACAATCTCGAACGAATCAAGGAAAAACCCCATAGATCCCACGTCCATGGTTTTTCCCTTTGCCTCTGCCATGACGACATAGAGCCTCTTGCCCGCCAGCACGAAGCGCGCCACGCCGGCGCGCGCCGGCGCCTTGCCCTCGTCCTCCACCTTGAAGAGGAGCTCCCTGCCTTCGAACGGCCCGAGATCGAAATCAGCGCAATCGACCTCGCGGGCATGGTTCTCCCTGAGGAAGTTCCGTTTGGCCATCCTGTAGATGATGCCGCGGCCGAACATCAGCACAATCCTCGGAAGATCGGTGTACTCGACGGCGAAAACGCCGTCCTTTGTCTCAAGCTCGTAGGAGTTCTCCTCGATCTCGCCGACCGCGTATTCCCTGGTCCTGGTCTTGAACGTGGGGAGGGCCGGCATCTCGACCCTGAACCTACCCTCCTCTGATATGACCTGCTGCCACCGATCTCCGGCCGGGACAACCGCAGCCTCTTCCTGTCCGGACAGAGGCTCCACCTCTTGCGCCAAGGCCAAGTGCGCAGCGCAGACAAGCGCGGCTATCATCACGAGACGGAGCGGAAGGACCTTCATTTGGGGGATTTTACCCGATCATGGGGCAAAGGCAAAAGGCAAATCAGCTGAAAAATTTTTGCTTTCATTATCGCGCTATAATTATTAGAGAATATTCCGTTCGAGGAGACGATGACGGGCTCATACAGAATAATAGTAAACGGCAAACAGGTGGACATCTCTTGCCCGCCGGGGCGGACCCTGCTCGACATAATCAGGGAGGACCTCGGCCTCACCGGCGCAAAGCGCGGCTGCGGAATAGGCGCCTGCGGCGCATGCACAGTCCTCATCGACGGCAAGCCGCGGAGGTCGTGCCGCATCAAGATCGGCGAAATCGCCCACGACTCGCCGCATATCACGACGATCGAGGGGCTGGAGCAGGACGGCAAGCTCCACCCCATCCAGCAGGCCTTCATAGATTGCGGCGCGATACAGTGCGGCTTCTGCACGCCCGGCATGGTGCTCGCCGCAAAGGCGCTTTTAGATTCAAATCCCGATCCGACGAGGGAGGAGATAAGGACGGCGCTGTCGGCCAACCTCTGCAGATGCACCGGATATCAGCAGATATTCCAGGCCGTGGAAAAAGCGGCCAGGCTGCTGAAATAGGGGCGCTGCGACCACAGACACGACATGGGGACAAATATGAAAAACAAGCTCATCATAACGATCCTTTCAGCGGTCGCGCTCGTCGCAATCATGGTCGGGACCATCGCGCTCGCGTCCAGGGGAGCCATCAATGCAATCGAGCGGCAGAGGCACGACATCATCGGTCTTGCGATCGACGTGGGCGACTACGGCGTCAATCTGTTTTCCGCATCTCTGGTGCTCAAAGACATCAAGATATACCCAGCCGGCAAGGAGGATGACGAGCACATCCTCGCAAAGGCCGACGCCCTGCGCGTTGCGCTCTCGCCCCGCGATCTGCTGGTAAAGACGATCCATGCGCGCAAGATCGTGCTCGTGAATCCGAAGATCAACGTCATCAAGGAAACGAAGACCGACTTCAACTGGGATGCGCTCGACCTTGGGGCGGACGAGGAGAAGGCCAAGACCGAGGCCGATGAGGACAAGGCGGATGAGTGGGAGGTCAGGATCGATTCGGTCAAGATCCGCGACGGAGAGATCGCATACGTCGACAAGTCCGAAGGCCACAGGTTGAGGCTCACCAAGCTCAATATGCAGGTGAGCGACATACGGCCGAACGACAACCCCGACGAACTGCCCACACAACTCAACATCGACGCCAAGATAGACGACAACAAAGGCATGCTGAACGTGAGGGGCAGGCTGAACCTCTTCGCAGAGGGCGTCAATTTCAAGCTGCGCTCGATAATCGGCAACTCGCCGATCACTTACTACCGCTCGTTCTACGCGGGGAGCACGCCCTTCCCGATCGTCGGCGGCACAATCTCCATCACCAGCCAGGCCACTTCCAAGAAGAGCGAACTCCTGGCCAACAATCACGCCACGATCTACAACCTACGCGCAGGCGGCGGGATAAAGGGAGACCTGATCAACGCCTTTGTGCTTAAAAAACGCGCGCCCGTGGAAGCGGACGTCACGGTGAAGGGCAACATCGAAAAGGGGGACTTCAACGTGGGTTCCAAGATCTCCGCCGGCATAGGCGATGGAATACTGGCTCAGGCCAAGGCGATACCCGACCTCCTGAGCCCGGCTGAAAAGATAATGAGCAAGACAAAATCCATCGGCGAGGGAGTAAAGGGTCTGTTCAAACGCTAGATTCGCGCCCTTCAGATCGCGTCCACGTCCAACTTGTTCCCTGCTACATATGAAGCTTCGATCGCCCTGCTGTCGCCGCGGTACATGAGCAGCGAGAGTATCTCGTCGCACGCCAGCTCCGACTGCCTGCAGTTCGGATCGATACCGGAGAGGTCCACTGCGCAGAAGTCCGCGAACTTAGCCGGAGCGAAATTGCCGATCTCTCGCTCCATGGACATCGCGGCGGCCCCGCCCATGGTGGCGAGCCAGAAGGCCTTCCTGGGGCCAACAGCCGCGCGCGGCTGCGCGTAGTCGGCATGGCGCATAGCCGTAAAGATCGATATCGAGGTGCCGGCGCCAACGTCGGTGCCGAGGCCGTAGATTATCCCCGCAGACTCGACCTTGTCCGCAGGCATATTCCCGCTCTTGAGAAAGAAGTTGGAGGTCGGGCAGTGCGCGATCTTTGTGCCCGACTTGCCCAAGCGCGCAAACTCATCGTCAGAGAGATGGATCGCATGCGCCAGTATCGTGCGCTCACCCAGCGCGCCCGCGTCCTCGAATAGCTCCACATAGTCGCGGTACTTTGGGAAGAGCTCGTGCACGCGCGCATTTTCATCCAGCGTCTCCGCGATGTGGCTCTGGAAATAGGCGCCGGATTTGCGGGCGAGATCGGCCGCGCCCTTTATCAGCTCCATGCTGCAGGTCGGCGCGAACCTGGGCGTGAATGCGTAAGAGATCCTGCCGTCGCACGCGCCGTGCCAGCGCGCGCAGAGCCTCTCGCTCGCTGCGAGCGAATCAGAGGTCTTCTCGATGAGGACTGTCGGCGCATTCCGGTCCATCATCACCTTTCCGATGAAGCAGCGGACGCCGGAACCGTACGCTATCTCGAAGCAGCGGTCAGTCGCGTCCTCGTGCACGCTGGAATAGAGGCCAGAAGTCGTGGTGCCGTTGAGGATGAGTTTTTTGAAGAAACGGCGCGCGATGTCATCGACGACCGCTGGATCGGAGAAAGCAGTCTCTGCAGGGAGAATAAACCTCTCCAGCCACTTGAGCAGCGTGGCGCCATGCCTGCCGCGCGCGTCGAGCTGCGGAATATGCGAATGACAGTCGACAAGTCCAGGGATGATGAGCCTGTTCGAGAGATCGACGACGCGGCCTTTGGCTTTGGAATCAAACGCGCCGCAGGATGCGATGCGGCCGGAGGCGTCCACGGACAGCATCCCGTCCCGGATGTCGTCCGTCCTCTCAGGACTCAGCGGATTTATTATTCGGCCTCGGAAGATCGTATGTTCTGCCATGCGCTGAAGCTACGCGCCTGCCCCGGAAAATTCAAGGGCAGTTCACTCGGCAGCTGCAGGATTGGGAGAGACGGTCAGGGTATAATGGAATTCGCCGCCCATCGATGAATCGACCACGTCGGTCGCCTTGACCGTGATCTCGTATCTGCCCTCTTTCTCCGGGATGCCCTCGATATAGACCTTGCCCTCCACCTCCGCATCCATCTGAAGGATGAGTCCCACAGGCAGCACGCTGTGCCCCCACGCATAGCCATATCCGTGCCCTCCGTGAGCCTCGAACACGCAGCTATACTCCTCCGCGACCACTGCGCTGGACATGTCGCCCGTCTGCTCAGGCAACGGTTCGATCCTGATGCTCCCCTGCGCCTGGTCGAGCGCCTCGACAGAACCGGCGATGAGCATGATAATGATGATAATGACTACAGGAGAATACAGCCTTCCCATATCCCCTCCGATCGGACAGGCCGACGAAGAGATAAATGAGCAAAATGGATGCCAGTTTTTGATGATAATTTAACCTTATAAATCGGGATGTTACAAGCTTGGCTGATTTTCGAAATGATAAGGGCGTCAATGAATTGGAGCCTGGCGCCACATATGTTATGACTCCTTACAAAGAGGGGGACTATGGACGTAGATAACAAATCTAATGAACTCAGGAAATCCAAGATCCCTTATTGCCTTGCCACTGTGGTCAAAGTGAAGGGTTCGGCGCCCAGGCACGCAGGCGCGAAGATGATCGTGACCGCAAGCGAGAGCTTCGGCACAGTCGGCGGCGGCGGAGTCGAGCACCAAGCGATAGATGACGCGCGCAAGATCCTGCGAAGACGCTCGCCGGAACTCAAGAAATACGATCTCACGGAGCAGGGCATCCAGCCGTGCGGCGGGGAGGTGGAGATATTCCTCGAACCGATCGTGCCCCCCAAACGCATCGTGGTCTTCGGCGCAGGGCACGTGGCTGAAAAACTCTGCCCCATGCTCGCAGAAGCGAACTTCGAGGTCACGCTCGTGGACGAGCGCGAAGATCGGCTCGCAGCCGACGCGTTCAAGGACGTGTTGCACAAGATCAACGAGCTGCCCAGCGATTTTCTACCCAAAATAGAGTTCGCAGAGGACCTCCACGTGGTCTGCATCACCCACAAACACGTGCACGACGAGGCAATCGTGCGATACTGCCTAAAGAAGCCGTCCAGGTATCTCGGCGTCATAAGCTCGCGCAGCAAGTGGAAGCTCTTCTCTGAAAAATACAAGGCAGAGGGTTTCACGGACGAACAGATCTCGCACGTCTCCGTGCCGATCGGACTCGACATAGGAGCTGAAACCCCGTTCGAGATCGCAGTGGCGATAGTTGCGCAGCTGATACAGCTACATGAAAAACCGGATGACTTTGAAACCGGCAGATGCCACTTCAAGTTGTGAAGGATGAATTCATGAAGCCCACGGATCATTCCATTTTCGGCATAGTGCTCGCAGCAGGAGCATCGCAGCGCATGGGCGAACCAAAGGCCCTGCTTGCGACCGCTTCGGGCAAGACCCTGCTCGAGATCCAGTGCAACATGCTTGCGGAGTCGGGCTGCAGGAGGGTCGCCGTGGTCGTGGGCGCGGACGCAGGCACGATAAGGAAGGCCCTCCCCGCGCTCAGCGCAGAGCTGATAGTGAATTCCGAATGGGAGAAGGGACAGTTCTCGTCGCTCGTCGCAGGAATCCGCAATGCGCTCTCTGCGGGCGCCTGCGGCGCGATCATACTCCCGGTGGATGCGATCGGCATCCCGACAGAGGTGGTGACAGCCCTCATAGAGACCGCTCTGAGGAATCCGCACCTTGAGGCCGTCGTGCCTGAGTACGAGGGGAAAAAGGGACACCCTGTCTATCTCTCGAAGAGCTTCTGCGAGGCCCTGGCCGCGTTGGACCCTGGCCAGGATTCGGCGCGTCTGGATGCGCAACTGAAGGCTGCGTGCAACGTGATGGGCCTGCCGGTCAATAGCCCATCGGTCGTAAGGAACATAAACACTATGGATGATTGGAAGAGGTTTTCCTCACAGACCTGAGGAACCTCACGATCAGCCCGCCGGCAGCGAACTTCCTGTATTGAGCCGTGGAGCGCATATCGTCGATGGGCGCGATCTCGTCGGCGAGCGATTCGCGCGCCCTCCCTAGCAGCCCCTCGCTCAAGACTTGCCCCTTGAGCAGCGCCTCGGTGCCGGAGGCGCGCACAGGCACTGGGCCCACGCTGCCCAGCGCGATCTTTATCCACTCTATGCCGCCGTGGCGGATCCTCGCGCGCACGCACATGGAGACCTTTGATATCGCCTGCGCGCTGCGCTGGCCGATCTTGTAGTAAGCGGCGCGCTCCTTGCTGTCGGACTTGGGGATGCGGATGCGCGCGAGCAGCTCGCCCTCCTCCACCGCGGTCTTCCTGTAGCCCGTAAAGAACTTGTCCGCAGGAACCCATCGCTCGCCCTCGAGGTTCTTGATCAGGAATTCGGCCCCGTGCGCGAGCAACACCGGCAGAGTGTCTCCGGCAGGCGACGCATTCATCACGTTGCCGCCTATGGTGCCCCTGTTCTGGATCTGCGCCCCGCCTATGGTGAGACACGCCTCCGCCAGCGCGGGCAGATGCTTCCGCACCGCATCGTTCGCCGCGATAGCCGCGTGCGTCTCCATCGTGCCGATCTCGACCGCCTGCGGCATGAGCGCAATGCCGCGGAGCTCCTCTATGGAGGAGAGGTCGACCACGCCCGAGAGCTCGCGCGCGGCCGTGCGCCTTTGAACGATGAGGTCGGTGCCGCCGGCGAGCGCCGCGAACTTACCCTTGTACATCACCAAGAGCCCCATGGCCTCGCCCAGGGTGGGCGGCTTGTGATATTCGAAGCTCATCTCTTCTTTCCCTTCCGCCTGGCTGCGCACTCCTCTATCGCGTCCACGATCTTCGCATAGCCTGTGCAGCGGCAGAGATTTCCCGCGATCGCCTGCGAGATCTCATTTCGCGTGGGCGACGGGTTTTTGATCAAGAGCGCCTGCGCGGCGATCAGCATGCCTGGCGTGCAGAAACCGCACTGGACCCCGCCCTTGTTCACGAAGCATTCCTGCAGCGGCGAAAGATGCGCAGCACTCCCCAGCCCCTCCACGGTCACGAGCCTGTCGCCGTCGGCTAGCTGGCCCCACAGCACGAGGCAGGAGTCCACCGCAGCGTCATTGAGGAGCACCGAACAGGCGCCGCACTCCCCCTCGCCGCAGCCCTCCTTGGTGCCGGTCAGCCCGAGCCTTGCGCGGAGCACGTCGAGCAGGCGCATCTGTGGCTCCGCATCGACGATGCGCTCTGTGTTGTTGACAAAAATCTTTTTTATGATCGAAGACATCGTCACTCGCCTTCCTTCTTCTTCCACTCCTCGTACAGCTTCTCCGGCGTGATCGGCAGGCTGCACATGCGCAGGCCCGTGGCGCTGTAGATCGCGTTCGCTATCGCAGGAGCTCCGCCGTCCATCGGCAGCTCACCCAGCCCCTTTGCACCCATGGGCCCAAGGCTGTACGGCTCCTCGATTATGATCGTCTCCATCTCGGGCGCGTCGATCGCGGTCGGTATGATATACGTCTGCAGCCTGTCGCTCTTCACAAGCCCCGCGTCCATCGCCACGCGCTCCATGGTCGCCCAGCCGTGCGCCTGCAGCGTGCCGCCCTCGATCTGACCCGCCGCGAGCACCGGGTTGATGGCGCGGCCCATGTCCTGCGCGAGCCACATCTTCCGGACGCGCACCTCGAGGGTGTCCATGTCCACCTCCACCTCCGCCACGTCGCAGCCCCAGGAATAGGTGGGATAGGCGTCGCCGCGATATGTCTTGTCGTCCCACCTGAGCCCCGGCGGCATCTCGTATTCATCGGTGACGACATGGACGCCTTTCTTGAAGACATACGCCTTTATGAGTTCCCCCGCCTCCGCGATGCGCTTGCGGCCATCCACGAGATACCTGCCGCTGAACGAGAGCTTGTCGCGTTTTGTTCCGAACTCCTTTGCGGCGAACCTGAAGAGCTCCTCTTTGATCCTCGCCGCGCATTTCCCCAGCACGACGCCCATGATCATGGTGGTGCGCGACGCCACGGTGGGACCGCTGTCAGGGACATACGCGGTGTCGGGCGTGGGCAGGGTCACAATATCCGCATCCACGCCGAGCTGATCCGCAGCGATCTGCCGAAGCACCGTGTGCGCGCCCTGCCCCATCTCGGTGCATGCGGTGAGTATCGCGATCCTGCCCTCCTGCTCCAGCCTCAACGAGGCCTTGCCCTTGAGCTTCGCCTCGCCGGAGCCGGTGAAACCCGCACCGTGCATGAAGAGCGCCATTCCTATCCCGCGTTTGATATTGCCGCAGGGCCTGGCCGACTCCTTAGCGCGCTTGTCGAACTTTGAACGCTTCGCGGCCTCTTCGAGCACGCGCAGCGCCGCGACGCTCTCGGTGAGTTTCTGTCCGGTAGCGGTCGTATCCCCCTTTTTCAGGCAGTTCTTCCTTCGAAACTGAAGAGGAGAAAGCCTCGCCGCCTCTGCCACGCGGTCCATGTGGACCTCCAGCGGGAAAAAGGCCTGCGGCGCCCCGAAGCCGCGGAACGCGCCGTTGGGCGGAGTGTTTGTGGCAAAGGCCCTGGCGCGGACCCGAACGTTCGGGCAGCGGTACGGTCCCGCGCAGTGGATCGCGCCGCGCGAGAGCACGACCGGAGTGAGCGTCACGTACGCGCCGGCGTCGAGCTCGAAGGAGATGTCCATCGCCACGAGCGTGCCGTCCCTCTTCATCCCGGTCCTGTGCGTCACCCGCGAGGGATGCCGCTTGGTGGTGACCCTTATGTCCTCGTCGCGGTCATAGACGATCTTCACAGGATGCCCGCACTTGCGCGAGAGCACGGCGCAGTAGCCGGCAAGTATCGACGGATAGTCCTCTTTGCCGCCGAATGCGCCGCCAACCACGGACTGGCGCACCGATATCCGTTCCTCCGGCACCCCCATGAGCACCGAGAGCGCGTGCGACACGTAGTAGGGGCACTGCAGCGACCCCACGACCGACAGGGCCCCGCCCTCTTTCCATTCCGCGATCATGCCCTGAGTCTCGATGTATATGTGTTCCTGCGGCCCGGTCTCGTAGGAGCCCTCCACCACGATCTCCGCTCTCCTCAAGGCCGCCTCGACGTCGCCTTTTTTTATGTCGCAGCGATGGATGACGTTGTCCTTCGCGAATATCTTCGTCTTGGCCGCCTTCGCCTCGTCGATCGTGAGCACCGGGCGGAGCGCCTCGCTCTCCACGCGCACAGCCCTGACCGCGGCCCTGGCCAGCTCGCGGGTAGGCGCCGCGACGAGGAGGAGGGCCTCGCCCGCATGCCTTATCTCTTTTTCGACGATGAGCGGCAGGTCCTCGCGGATCATGGCCACGCAGTTTTTGCCGGGGATGTCCTCTGCGCCCGCGACCGCAACACGGTTCCAGTCGAACGCCGGATCGAGTTCGATCGATATCACCCTGCCTCGGGGGATGTCGGAGCGAACGATCGCGCCGTGCCACATGCCGGGCATCTGTATGTCGTCTACGTATGCGGCGGCGCCTGTGACCTTCTCCCCCGCGTCGGCGCGCGGAATGCTTCGTCCAACTTCGGCCATACGGAGGTTCTAACGGCCGGCCGTCCTGAAATCAAGGGCAAAGACCGCTCTCTATACGCGACGAGCCACGAGCAAGATGACTTCGCCCCGCTTCGAGAAATAGAGCAGGAGGTTGGCGATGAGACAGAAGGGCGCGATTATCAAAAAAAGCGCCATGCGAAAAAACACCCGCCAGGTCAAGCCGCCGTTCTGGAGAAAACGGAAAAAGACATGATCGCTTTTCGTGGCCTTGCTGATCAGGCTCTGCGCCGAAATAAACGTAGAATACTCAAGCGAGAAGGTATGCGCCTTCCCCACAGTCAACCCGCACCGCTCCAGGAGCCGCGTGAGGGATTCCGGGGTGAAGAACCAGCGATGGTGCTCGAGATCAAGACCCAGCCAATATTTTCCAGTCATCCGGCGGGTCCATGAGTTCAAGTTGGGCACTTCGACTATGAACGCGCCCCCCTTGCAGAGAAGCTTTGATATCCGACGGACGTACGATTCGGGTTCGCGCAGATGCTCCAGGACGTGCCACATGATCACCACGTCGAAGTTTTCCTCCCCGAAGTCCAGCTCCAGCAGGTCGCGGTCGTATATCTCAAGGCCGAGGAAATTTCGCGAAAATTCATATGCCGGCCTCGATATCTGAGTTCCGACGGTCCTGGTGAAACCGAAAAATTTTCGCAGATAATAGAGAGTGAAGCCGCGGCCGCTCCCCACGTCGAGTATCCTTTTCGCATGCCGGCAGACGCTGACGATCTTGAAGGCGCGAAACAGGCGGAAGAGGCGGATGACGGATTCGACGCCGAATAAAAACCGTCCCGCTATCTCATTGTGGTAATAGTCTTCATACAGCGCCCTATCCTCCTCCTCCGTCCGCGACGCCTCCAGGAAGATCAGGTCGCAGCTCTCGCATCGAAGCAGACGCTTCCCATCGAAGCTGTCGAACGGCGTCGCATGATTATGATCGCACATGATCTCGGTCCCTCTCACCACCTGCCCATCAGGAGCGCCCTGGCGTCGGAGAACAGGTCCCCCCTGCAAAGGCTCCTCGCAAAACGGCGCGCTATATAGCCCGGCCGGAAGTAAAATTCGCGAAACGCCCTTTTATAATAAACGACGAGTTCCTCCCAGCTGAGATTCGGATGTCTGAAGAGCGGTTTTTCGACCTGATGGCAGTTGTAGAGCGCCCAGTCATCCGTGAGGATCGATCCGCTCGAGCGAAGTTCCTCGTAATAAGGGGTCCCGGGGTAAGGGATGCATATGTCGAACTTGGCGATATCCAGCGGCAGCCGCTTCGCAAAGGAGATCGTCCTCTCCATCGACTCGGCGTCCTCGCCCGGCAGGCCGAAGATGAAGAAGCCGAAGGTGGCGACGCCGGCCTCGCGCGCGAGCGTGACGGCGTTTTCGATCTGGCCCAAAGTGGTCTTCTTGCCCACGATATCCAGGATGCGCTGATCCCCTGACTCGATGCCGTACCCCACCTGCCAGCAGCCCGCGCGCTTCGCCAGCCTGAAGAATTCGCGATCCACGAAATCGACGCGGATCCCGTTGATGAGCGACCAGGGGAATCTGAGCCCGCGGCGCAATATCCCCTCGCAGATCCTCTTGGCCCGATCGATATCCTGCGTAAAGCTGTCGTCCGTAATGTGGATCTCCCGAAATCCGCTCTTGAGCAGAAAGGCCATCTCGTCCACGACGCGCTCCGGATCCTTGGCCCTGAAGGCGCTTCCGAACGTCAGCTTGCTGCAAAAACAACAGTGATACGCGCACCCCCGGCTCGTCTCAATGAGGCCCACCGGATTTTTCCTGGAGGAGAGGCGCGAGTTCCGATAGCGATCGAGGGCGAACAGGCGCCATGCCGGATAGGGGAGCGCGTCGAGGTCCAAGACGCGAGACCCGTCGACCCGAACCGCTAGGTCGCCGCGCCTGGGCGGCGAGGCGAAAAGCCCCGGCACGACATCGTCCGCCTCCCCCACGACTACGGCGTCGAAGGCCGGCTCCCTCATGGCCTCGCCCGGAAGCGCAGTCACGTGCACCCCTCCGACTATCGTTGCGATGCGTGGGTCCAGCGCCTTGACATGCCCCATGATCCGCACGACGGAGGGATAATCAGGGGTATTCGCCGTCGAGGCGACGATCTCGGGCCGGAACCGGGCGAGCTCAGTTGCGATCGGAGGGCCGAGGTCGCCGTACAGGTCGAGGTCCAGGAGGCGAAGATCGTGCGAATCCGCCAGCCGACCGGCGATCGTGGCCAGGGTGAGGCTCGGATAGCTGGGTGCGCCGACACGGACGTTGGTGGCTAGATAGACGTTCCTCCGGGAGGGTGGATTGACCAGCAAAATGCGTGACATCTTGCCCCAAGGATAAGGGGATATATATTCTTTAGCAATCAGATTCGTTGCCAACTGCGCTCCATTTCCTTATTATGCAAGTCGTCAATGTCGGCCCACAAGCTCAAGCTGATCTCTTGGATCCTCTTCTCCCTGGCCTGCCTGCTCTTCATTTTTTTGAACTGCGTGTTTTATGTGAATGTCGGGGCCCTATGGCGCGACGAAGTCAGCAGCCTCACCGTAGCGGACATGCCGACGTTCTTCAGCACCCTGGCCAACTTTGAAATAGCCGGCGCCCCATCGCTGTTCACCGCGATCCTCCATTTCTGGATAAAAATCGGGACGGCCGCCTCGGACGCCTGGCTCCGCCTGTTCCCTCTCCTCATCTCCCTGGGGATAGCGGCTGCATTGGTCTGGCGGGGGATCAAATTCGGAAGGCGCCCCCCGCTGCTGGCCCTGGCGCTCCTGGCCTTCAACCCGACCGTCTTCTACTGGGGCGCCTCTCTGCGCTCGTACGGACTTGCCGTGATTTTTATCGTTGTGCTTTTCAGCTTGCTGCAAAAGATGCTTGAGGAGCCGTCGTTCAAGAACGCCGCCTTTGCGGCCGTCGCCGCAATCCTTGTCGTGCAATCGAGTTTTCAAGGCGTCCACCTGGTGGCCGCTCTTTGCGCAGCGACCGCCGTCGCCGGCATCGCGGCCGGCAAAAAGCTCTGCGCGCTGTTCGCCTTAGCGGCAGGAGCGATCGCTGGCCTCTCGCTAATCCCCTATGCCCTGGCGCTGCTTAAAGACGGCGACTGGATCGCCACGATTGAGGCGCAGCTCATGGAAATCTCCTTCTGGAAAGTGGTTCACAATTCGTTCGGCTCCGCCGGATCAGCCATGACCCACCTGTGGACATTGCTCATCACCGGCGTGTTGATCGCGCCCGTGCTCTACATGCTGTCAGGCCAGGACGCCGAAAAAAGGCGCGAGCGGTTCGCGACAAGCCTGTACGCCGCAGGCGCCATACTGCTCTCAGCCCTGGGGCAGATCCTTTTTATATGGTTCGTCAAGATAGGCCCCTCCCCGTGGAGGACCATCCCTCTGATAGCGCTCTTCGCGATGGCGGTGGAAGCTGCGTCAGGCGCCTTAGGCGAGAGCCGCCGCGCATGGGTCGGAAGGATGGCCGCAGCATGCCTCATTATCTCCATATGCCTCCCCACGATCTGGAGCCGGGCCCACGTCCGTCTGACGAATATCGATATAATCGCCGCCAACATAATGCACAACGAACGGCCGGGAGATTTTGTCGTGGTCGTGCCCTATTTTTGCGGCATCTCGTTCGACCGCTACTACGCCGGCAAAACGCCATGGATGACCCTGCCTCCCATACCGCAAGGAGAGCTGGCGGAATACGACAAGGTGATCCGGCGACACATGGAATCCCCGCAAAAGGCGATCGACCCCTTGATCGAGAAGATGACAAAAACCCTGCGATCCGGCGGCCGGGTATGGATGGTCGGCGGTCTCCCCTGGATACCGGAAAAAGACGAACAGGCGCCCGAGCTCATCCCAGCCCCCCACCCTGTTTATGGCTGGAGCATAGAGGGGTACTTGCCTGATTGGCATAAAAATGTAGGGGATCTGCTACGGAAACATGCCGACCAAATCATGCAGGTCATCATTCCGCAAAAACAAAAGGTCATGTTGCATGAGAACATTCCCCTGGCCCTGATCGAGGGATGGAAGCCGTGATTTCGATCTTCGGCTACGATCGGCCGTACTTAGCGACGCATTCGCCTATGGCTCCGAAGAGGTCTTCCTTGCGGATCGGCTTCTGCAGGATGATGGCGTGATCGAGTTTCTCTATCGTCGAGAGCGACTCGGGATCAAGGCAGCTCACGACGATCACCGGCAAACTCATGGTCTTCCGGTTGCCCCTGAGATAGACGAAAAAGGACTCGCCCGAGAGCGGCTCCATGATGATGTCGAGCACTATTACATCGAAGCGGCCGCCCTCGACCCTGCGCAGCCCCTGCATCGCGTCGCTCATGAGCTCGATCTCAAAACCCGATTCGCCCGCGAACATGCCCCTGTAGATATCCAGCATGTCCTGGTTGTCCTCCACGATCATCACCCTGATCTTTTTTGCAGGCTCTGCCCTCATATAAACGCCCCTTGGGGGAAAACACGCTCCTTATACTTATTATATTACAAAAAGGCTCAAAAACCCAGCCCCGGCAAATCCGCTGATACCCATCAACTAAATGATCCGCTTGCCTCTGGGAAAATGCGGTGTTATAGGGGGCAACCCGAAATAAACGGGTGTAATATCGGTAAAATCAGCGGGTGTAATTCAATGGTAGAATGGAAGCTTCCCAAGCTTCATACGTGGGTTCGATTCCCATCACCCGCTCAAAGGAATTTCAAGCAGTTATAAGAATACCGCCGCTTTCATCCCTCTGATTTTCCCACAATACTCCCACAATTTTTCAAAAAGCCGGGTCAAACTGCGCTTTCTACGACTCGGAATTTTGTCTTTTGCAGGTCCCGAATCGTCGGCAATAAATTCACTGCGCGCCGCAGTTGATCCGTTTGAACCTCGGTATAAATCTCCATCGTTAACCGAACGTCGGCATGGCCCAGCAAGGTCTGTGCTTCCTTGGGATGCGCTCCGTGCCGCGCCAACAGGGAGCAGAAAGTCTTGCGCAATCCGTGCAACGTCACTCCCTGAATCCCCGCCTTGCTGAAGAGCCGGTTCATGCTGGGGCGGAATATGCCGACCGGACGGCCATCCCCATGACAAAACACATACTCCCTCTGTGCCGTGGTGCGCGGCAAATAAGGGCGGGGGCTGGTTCCGTTGCCGTATTGCATATTGGGCCAGTTTTCTTTGAGAAATTCGAGCGTGTCTTCCAAGTCAGGAGCCATCGGGATAACCCGCGATTCCCTGTTCTTGGTTTTGCGCTCATGGCCGGACACAATCTTGAGCAAGTGGTCGTCCCAATTGATATCCTCGAATTTCAACTGGGAGAGTTCGCCCGGCCTCATGCCCGACTGGACCATGACCAAGAGCACCGCCTTTTGCCACGGGGTAGCCATGTCCAGCAAACGACCCAATTCCGCCTCTGTCAAAGAACGACTGCCGCCTTTTTCTTCGGTCCAACGACGGACACCTTGCGCCGGGGATACGGCCAAATACCGCCATTCAACTGCTTTCTGAAACAGAAGCCGCAAGACGCTAAGCAGGATATTCTTGGAGCGGTTGTTGAGCAGCTGGGTGCCGATGAATCGTTCCAGACCTTCGCGATTGATCTGGTCCAAATGGCAACCCTGAAACTCCTGCCGCAATTTCCCCAACCGATCCCGATAAAGCCTCACCGTACCGGGGGCGCGTGTCCCTTGCGCAAAATCGGCAAGGAACTTATCGCAAAACTCGCCCAAAAACAGCCGCACCGTGGGCGTTTGCTGGTGCGTCCCGTTCAGCAATTCATTCAGTACGGCCATCCTTCGTATCTCGGCTTCTTTCTTGCCGATGCATCCCAGCTGAATGTTTCTGTCACTACGCCCATATTCCCGTACCACAAGGTAATACCGCTTCTCGCCCTTCTTGGTTCGGTAATGCCGTACGTAGACGTTTGAAGTCACCTAGCCAGCTCCTTTCTAGGGTCAAACGTCGTCTCCTCTGTGGGTGCCACTTTGTGGCTGCACCTCCGTTTCAGCCAAGTCAGGACTTCGGAAGGAACGTATCGGCATCCTTTGCCGACATAAAAACGCGGCATCCCTTCACGATTGTATTGATCTACCGTGGACTTGGCACATTGCAGGAAGTCACAGAGTTCCTTATGCGTCAAGGGCCTCCCGGTTTTATTGCATGCGTCCGTCACGCAACCGCCTCCGCTTGCTGCCTTGCCAACTCCAGAATCCTCGCCAATATCTCCGAGGCGTTGCCGTCCCCGATCTTTCGCAGCGGAATGCCAGCAAGGGGCTTGTCCATGAGGTCTGAGGACCAATAAGGCAGGACGATCTCAAGCCACTCAATCAGGTGCCGGACTTTCCCGGGGTACTTCCGAGCAACGATTTTGCCAACATCCGTTCCCCAGCCGTCTCCCACGAAATAAAGCCCGTGCGCCTTGAGGACAAAGGGCCTGCGGCATATCTCTCTCACCGGGAGCTGGACGAAGTCAGCCCACTCGATCCTTTCAAATCGTCCCTCGATTAGCTCAAGGATTTCGGAGCTGGCTTTCATCAGAAGCCCTCCGGCAAGTCGGGTCCCGGCACATATCCCTCATCTTCGTCGCCCTGATGTGGCAATGAAGGCGGAGAAAACGACAGCTGCGATGTCCGGGAGAAGGAATCCTTGTACCGCTGCACTGCATCGCCATCCCATGAAGGCGATGTCTCACACACACCGTCATTTTGAGTAACACCTGCAAGCAAGTCATTTTGAGCGGTTAGGGTGTTACCCGAAATGCGGTTGTGCTCCGGGGGAGGTGTTACTCGATTTGCCCGTGTGTGCGTCAGGAGAGGATGAAAATCTTTTTTTAACGTGAATTTGTACGGCTCGCCATCCGTATCAGCGTCCAGAACCGCAAGCACCGCCAGCTCTTTAAGGTGATGCAAGGCCGTTTTTTTGGCCATCCCCTTTAGTCGGGCAACTTCCAAGGCAGTTGTTTGACCGCCAGCTTCAAGCATGGCCTCAAAGACAAGTCGCCGATATTCCGGCATTGAGCTGAGGCAAACGTGTCCCACAAACTGCAAATCCTCCAACTCAGCGGCACTTGCCCCGCGAATCAGTGCCGAACCCGCTATAAGTGCTTGAAGGACTTGGGCGGCTCGCCAACCGTGCTCAATCGCGGGCGCCCCATGGCGGTCATCATCCGTTGTATTGCCATCGCTCAGAGACAGTCCACCGCGTAGCAGAGTCAGGGCCTCACAGTATAGGCCGATTGAAGACGCAATTTCCTCGGACACTCCAATCTTATGAATAGACAAAGAGCGTCGAGGGACGCTCTCAAATAGCGTTTCTAAAAACACCCTAACTTTGTCAGCGCACTCCTCGCGGTTGACAGACGGCTTCTTTGTACCACGAATCAACGCAGCATAATCACGGGCGCTAGGACGCTTTGAATCCGTTGAAATGAAAAAGAGCCGCGTTCCGAGAGCAGCCATCAGACCGAAGACTTTAGGACGCGGCGGCGTTGTAGCGCCAAGCCAGACAAAATTGATTGGGTCGGAATAGCCGCGCGTTCCTTGTGTGCCGCTAGATGTTACGAGTCCCTCGCCGTCAAGCACACTTGTAAGCTGAGCGAAGGCAACGCGAATATCATCTTCACGCCCGGAAAAGAGAGGCGCCAACTCCTTTGTGCAAAGGCACGCATCGCGCAACTTTGGCAGCAAATCTATTTTTTCAAGCTGTTCCTTTTTGACATTTGAAGCATGAGAGACAAATGCCTTCGGCGTAAAACTATCGCATCTGACGATCCCGACAAGGCCGGACCTCATAATCCATGTCAGCGGCTCAGTTTTGCCGGAGCCTGACGGACCCATAGCGATCATAGTTACAGGCAAAGGGAAATCTGAAAGACATAGGGACGCAGTTGCAGCAAGATAAGCATGGAGCTGAGGCCACAATGCTGGGAATGAACACCGCACGGCCTCCCTCATGTCCTCATATACACGCTTGAGAGACGAGTGTGCGATTGTTAGGCAGGGTTGCTCCAAAGCAGCTTGAAGCGTTGGCGCGATTTCATGCGGCATGACAAGCCCCCTCTCGCTGTTCACGGTCGGTCCGCGCTGCCCTCCTTAGACGTGCAATAGTGGCATCAATTTCCGCAAGCAATTCTCGCCTATACAGCACCTTAAGCGCGTCGTCGTATGCATAAAGCTGTTCATCAATTTCAGCCCATACGCGCTTCAAGTCTTCATCGCTCAACCGGCCTTCGTTATGCAGTTTGCGAGCGATCTGCGTCTGCAGGCAGGCTCGATCTGCAACGAGGCGGTCAAGCCATTTCCAACGTTCGACAGCATTTCTGCGGTAAACATGTAAGGCAACAATTGCCACTTCATGGTCAAAGAAATTTAGTTCTTGATACGTCCCTGAATTAACGTTATTCATTATCTGCATTTCCTTTCTGCCCCGGTCCGCCGACAAGCTGCCGGGGCATTTGTTTATGAGTTCCGCGAATCCTTCTCAAATATTTCATCCGGTTTTAGCCCTAGTATTTGCCCAACGCGAACAAGGCGCGCATCGCCATTACGGACGCGCTGCGCTCCAATAACCCACTTACTCAAGAGTGAGGGATTAACATCGGCTTTTAGAGCCACACGATATTGCGGCTCGTGCCAGAGCTTCAATCTATCTTTGAATTGTTGAGATAGCATCTATTCCTCCAGTTTGCTTACCGGAGGTTTATAGAATAAGAATTACAATGACTAGTAAGTGGAGGTTTCAGATGGGTGTGAGATCAACACCCAAGTGTTGATGGCAGGCCAGACTATATTTGCAGTCTCTCGAACTCTCTTTTGACAATCGTCTTGATCGTACTGCTTTTGAGCACGCGTCGATCACTGTTGCAAGGATGCTGTTCGTAGAGAAATGCCAATGTGTCTATTGCCTCTTGGTGGCTCTTTCCGCAGTCCACAACCAAGCAGGAAACAAGGCAGGCAATATTCATATCACGAGATTCATTCCAAGATATTTTAGGCATTTGATTGCGCTGCTGTGCAGTCTTCATCACATCTTCCAATACATCCTCTGCATCACACATTACATGCCTCACAGATAGCGGTCGTTTCATAATGACATGCTCGTAAGTGTAGTTCTTATTAAACCAACGAGTCAGTTCGAGCAGTTTTTTTACTTTCTTCATGTTGTCGCGAGAGAACTGAAAACGTTTCTCGCTAGCCAAATGGTACCATTCGATAATGTCAGCAAGGATAAAACAGAAGGGTCTTATGCTCTTAATCCCACTTTCACTCAATTTATTGAGGTAGGAAAGAACGGCTTCGTCATCACAGCCAATTTTATAAAACCAACCGCTGATTCTCTTTACGCCATCTACCACGGTTTCCGTGCGTATTGGCGTGTACTGCTGGTATTTTGTCAGACCACATCTCAAGGCTATTTTGAGTTTCTCATAATCCGATCCAGGTCTTTCGGACCTTCTCCCTTTTTTCACCCCGCCCCTCGCAGTCTCCCTGAAAGATTGAAGGGGCAGGCGGATAGGGATGCCGCTTTTCGGGAGCGACCCTAGCCCCGTCTTTATCTCACTTCTCTTTTTCGCTTATCCTCTTAGCTGTTATATTAACAAACATTCCCGCACCAATACATGCGATCATGCCGATGACCCAGCCCGCACCGTTGTCCGGCCCGGGTGAAAACCTATAGCCCGTTTCTGACGGTGACACATACCGCGATCTACCCCGTCCCCCTCCTTCGTAATTAACCCATCTCGGATAATTAGGATTGTAGATATGTGAAAAAGCAACCAATGCGCACACAAAAGCTATAAGCCAAAGCGTCCAGGCGATCACCTTCAACTGTTTGCGCGACATGTTTCTCCCCCCATATGTGAACTTACCTCTTTCGATATTCCAATATATCGTCCAGCCGACAACCAAAAACAGTGCAGACCTTATCAAGCACATCAGTGCAGACATTGTAATCTTTATGATTCTTTGCCTTTATCAGCAAAGCGGCTGTGTTAGGGCTTACACCCGCTGCATCCGCAAGCCGCCTCGCTGAAAACCCCTTTGATTTAGCCATATTACCTATTTTATATTTAATCATAAGTGTCCTATATAACAGACGGTTGGCGTTGACAAGTTATTCCAGGTGTCCTATATAAAGGACATATGGAGGGACAAATATGAAGATTGCAATCTATTGCCGTGTTTCAACCGAAGATCAGAAAGCCGACCTTCAGCTCGATGCCCTTCGCCAATATGCCAAGGCCCGGGGGCTTGAGGTACATAAGGAATATGTTGACCATATCAGCGGGGCCAAGGAGAGCCGCCCTGCCCTCGATGAGATGCTTGCCGATGCCAGGCGCGGGAGGATCGGCGCGGTCTGCGTGTGGAAAATTGACAGGCTTGGCCGCTCAGTCTCCCATCTCCTTAAGGTCCTGTCCGAGCTGCAAGCCCTTGGGGTTGCATTTGTGAGCCTTCAAGAGGCAATCGACACGGCCACGCCTGCGGGTCGCATGGTTTTTACCTTCCTTGGGGCCGTGGCGGAATTTGAGCGGGCGATTATAGCGGAGAGGGTCAAGGCAGGGATGAAGGCAGCCAAGAGCCGAGGGAAGCATTGCGGACGCCCGAAGGCCAGCCTTGACCTCAGCCTTGCCCGTCAACTCCGCTCTGAGGGCAAATCCTTGCGCCAGGTGGCTGCTCTCGCTGGGGTCTCGACTGCCACGCTTTCAAGAGCACTCGCGGCATAAGGACGGCCAGCCTGATAAAGAAACGCCCCGCCATCGAGCGGGGCTTTCTTGTTTCAAAAGGGTCCCTAAAACCGAGCCTCAAACTCCCTGTAATTACGCACCCTCAATCGGGCTGTTTCGCTGTCTCAAAAGGTGAAGGTTTTGAAATCTCTAAGGACCCATTAAGTCTAAAACTTGTCTCTCATATTCACAGGATGAAATGATAGCGTCCTTATTGATTAATGATCGAGCTTTCAAAATCCAATACCTTAACCAATGAATACGCGTTTCAAAAAGATTTTCTGATAATTTTCTATAAAGGGGTGAATAAGTACCGTCGGCCATTCCAGCAGAAATTATTTGATCCTTTTCAAGGCATGTCCAGTTATCCGCGTCATAAATGGAGCAGTTCTGATAGGTAATCGAACCAATTGAATCTATTTTCTTCGTGACAACTTGCCCTACTGGATAAATTTTATACTCATGCTTTTCCGGGCCTTCCATTAACAACCTAACCTTAACGGGTCGGCTAGATGTTCGATCACATACAATTACATAAACGGTTTTCTCATGTGCAATATCGCAACCAGCACTAAGAGCAATGCACACTATTACAATCAAACCTAACGCCAAGTGAATCTTCATAATATATTTTTCCCAATTCCTTTCCGTTGATAGCTATTTCTTACAAGGAAATTTTTCTTTTAAAGAAAGCAGCACGCCAGAACGAGCAGGTGTTTTTTTCTCCTTGGGATACTTTTGCAGCCATTTCGAAAATATTCCGATTGCATCGTCAACGGATACCCCACTGTTAGGCATGCAGATGAATCGGCTCTGAGGATAGAGGTCGGACGTGATCCTGTTACCATCGATAACACCGTCAATATATGTGGCGCAATATACATCGGATATGAGAGCTTTAGGATCGGAGGGCGCTTTCCCCAACTTGTGACATTCGTCATAAAGTTCGCCTGCGGTTTTATCACCCGCAAAAGCAACGCTTGATAAAGACAAAATCAATCCAGCAATAAGTATTATTTTCATAATCTCCCTCCAATGAAATTGACAAGTCAACTAATCATGACGGTCAAATAGGGTCAATAAAATACGTCTTTTGTGGCGTGGTGCAAAAAGACGCATCAAGGCAATGGATAGCCCCAATGGCTATCCGACTGACAGATAAGGAAATTGAGAGATTCTTTAAGCGCCTCGGCCAACGCGTGCGGAAGCTTCGCATGGATCAGGGCTTGGTTCAAGAGGACATGCTGTCCCATGGCTTTTCTACGCGTCATTATCAGCGGATCGAGGCAGGCCTGCCCATAAATCTGAAGACAGCATATAGGCTTTGCAAGGTTTTCGGTATCTCTATATCTGAATTATTTGAAGGGCTAGAATAAAGTCGGCTCTCCGTCCATCGTTTCTTGTAATGACTGCCACTCATTAAAAAGCTGTCTTAGTTGGCGAGCCTCATTTCTTGCCTCTCTTGAATAATGGCCGTGCTTCAAATGCGCCCGCCTGATCCGCTCCAACCCCTCGGGAGTCCGGGGGCCTGTGCTGCACCCGCCGTGCATCCGACACCGCCCGTTGCGCATGGCAGGCCCCATGCAGGAAGTCCCTCGCCTTGTCTTTGCGCCGCATCTGGGAGCTTTTGAAAAGTCCCCCGGCAAATTCCCGTTTTTCAGCCAGCCCCGCCGCTGGGCATGGGGTTTATCCGCCCTTTCCATGCTTGACCCCTCCCCCCTCCCCTATGAGTCCGACAATCGCCTGACCGCCTTCGTTGACGTGGACGTGCTCGACAATGACCTTTTGCTGGCCTTGCCCTCGATAACGGTTGAGGGCCTCGATCTGGGCTGTGAAGGTCCGCATGAGTTTCGTGGCCCTGGAGATGTTGGCGTCAACGCCATCACAGGTCTGCCCCTCCAACATTGCCCTTGCCATGAAAGTCATTGCCAGATTGTGAGTCCCGACCATTTGCACGGCAAGCATCCCCTCCAATTCATCCTTAGGCTTAATGCCGTGCAATGCGGCGAGGGCGATATTACATCTGTCAACCTTTGGCATCTCTCGGTACGGTACAGTTCGTTGTGCCTGATCTAGGAATACTCCCGACAAATCACCGTCAATAGTCCCAGTTGCTTCAACAAGGGCCATATAATCGCAGGAATTGTCAATCCGCGTCACGTCCTTATCGTCGCCTGCCTTGCGACTTAGCTTGGGCGGCTTGGGTGCTTCCCTCACCCGGCGAACAAAGGCCGCCATGCGGGCAATCTCTGCACTGGAAGGAGACGCGGCCAGCTCAGTGTTTTGCTCCACCGCTGCCAAAGTTATTTGATCGTTAGTCGCTTTCAATTTATGGCCCCCACTTTCTCATTCGCATCTATCCCAAAAAGCAAAAAGGCTGGGCTCAAATTGGCCTCAGCCTTTTCTAACTTCCTGATTTTTTTCTACATCTTTGAGCGGGAGACGGGATTTGAACCCGCGACGTCAACCTTGGCAAGGTTGCACTCTACCACTGAGTTACTCCCGCAAGTTTTCAATGTCTAAAAAAAGCTGCGGGGGTTTATCATCGCCCCCAAACCATGTCAAGCGACCGCGGGCTTTCGCCTGAGCCCGTTAAAAAATCCGGCCGCATAATGAATACCTGAGCCGATCGAAAGGATGACGGAGGGCAGCATGAACGCCCATCCTATGAGCCTCCAGTCGATGCCGAAGAACGGATAGTGCGCCAGCAGCCCGACGCAGGCCACCGTGGTGAATACAGCCTTGTACTTGCCCCAGTGGCTCGCGGCGATCACGACCCCCTCGTCGATGGCGATCCCGCGCAGCGCCGTCACGGTGACTTCGCGCACGAGGAAGACGACCGCCAGCCAGGCCGGCAGCCTGCCGAGCGGTATCATCATGATCACAGGGACGAGGAAGAGAAGTTTGTCGGCGAGCGGATCCAGGAATTTGCCGAAAGTGCTGGAGATCCCCCTCTTCCTGGCCAGATAACCGTCGAGCATGTCCGAACACATGGCCACTGTGAAGAAGAGGGCTGCGGTGAATGAGAGCTGTCTGTTGAGGCGAATGCCCGGATCAGAGTCGTCGAGAAAGAGCATGAGCACAAATATGACCGGCACGGCGAGCAGCCTCGCCATGGTTATCCAGTTAGGCAGGTTGAGATAAGCTCCGGACAAGCGCCCTCCCCACGAGCCTGAAGGCTGTATGCCCTGCCCGCCGTTTTGTCAAAGAGATTGTAAAGCCCGGATATCTCTGGTACTTACCGCGCGTGGAGAACAACTACGATTATCTCGTCATAGGCAGCGGGATCGCGGGGCTGACCTTTGCCTTGACCGTCGCGGAGAGCGGGTCGGTCGCCCTTCTCGCCAAGCGCGAGGTTGAGGAGACCGCGACCACATATGCCCAGGGCGGCATCGCCGCGGTGGTCAGCGAGGCCGATTCCTTCGAAAGCCACATACAGGACACCCTTTCCGCAGGGGACGGGCTCTGCAAGGAGCAGGTGGTGAAGGATGTGGTGCGCGACGGACCCACCCAGGCGCGAAGACTGGTGGACTGGGGCGTGCGCTTCACGCAGGGCGAGAAATGGCCCTTCGACCTCACGAAAGAGGGCGGGCACAGCCACCGGAGGATCCTCCACGCCGGCGACACAACCGGCCGCGAGATCGAAAACGCGCTGCTAAAGGCCCTATCAGCACACAAGAACGTCTCGATATTCGAGCACCACATAGCGGTCAACCTGGTCACCGCAGGCAAGCGCTGCATCGGCGCCTACGTTCTGGATATAAAGAAGGGAAAGATAAAGCCGTTCGCCGCGCGCACGGTCGTGCTCGCGACCGGCGGCGCAGGCAAGGTCTACCTGTACACCTCCAACCCCGACGTCGCCTCCGGCGACGGGATCGCCATGGCATACAGGGCCGGCGCGGCGGTCGCAAACCTGGAGTTCGTGCAGTTCCATCCCACGTGTCTCTATCATCCCAAGGCGAAGTCCTTCCTCATATCCGAATCGGTGCGCGGCGAGGGGGCCGCGCTCACATTGAAGAGCGGCGAGCCTTTCATGCAGAAATACGACGAGCGCGGGGACCTCGCCACGCGCGACGTCGTGGCCCGCGCGATCGACGCGGAGCTCAAGCGCACGGGCGACGATTACGTCTATTTGGATGCGCGCGCCCTCGGCGCGGACTATCTGAGGGAGCGCTTCCCCAACATCCTGGAGACGTGCCTGGACTTCGGCATAGACATCACGAAGGAGCCGATACCCGTGGTCCCGGCGGCCCACTACTTCTGCGGCGGCGTCGCCTGCGACATCGAGGGGAGGACGAACGTTGACGGGCTCCTGGTCTGCGGCGAGAGCGCATGCACCGGGCTTCACGGCGCGAACCGGCTGGCCTCCAACTCGCTGCTCGAGGCAGTGGTCCTCTCGACCAGGGCCGCGAAGGCCGCCATCCTCAGGCTCTCCGAAGAAAAGGATAGGCTGCCCCCGATACCCCCGTGGGACCCGGGCGGAGCCACGGACTCCGACGAGGAGGTCGTGATCACTCAGAACTGGGACGAGATACGCCGGACCATGTGGAACTACGTGGGCGTCGTCCGATCCGACAAGAGGCTCATCAGGGCGAAGAACAGGATCATCCTCCTCAAGAAGGAAATCGACGAGTACTACTGGAACTTCACGGTCACCTCAAACCTGGTGGAGCTGAGGAACATAGCGCTCGTGGCGGAGCTCATCATAAGATCCGCCCTCGCGCGCAAGGAGAGCCGGGGCCTGCATTTCACCATCGATCACCCGGAAAAGAAGGACAAGTTCAGGAAGGACACGATCCTCAAAAGGTCTTTCAGAAGATAGGTCAGCGGATATTCCATTTCACCGTCGATGCGCCGACGACGCTCATGATCGTAAGCTCAATCTCGTTTCCCAATGGGACCTTCGGGAAGGTGACCCTGTATCCCCTCGACCACCTGTCGAGGTAAGGGAACATCTTCCGCTCGTACGGAGTGATCTGCAGCTTCTCCACGAGCATCGGCTTTACGACTTCCCCGTCGCCGGTCTTGAGCTCGATGCGCCAGAACGAATCCTCATAGGTCGAGAAATCCTTATACTCATCCTTGGTGTACATCGACACGAAGAAATCCCAGCCTTCGCCGTGGCGCTGGCCCTGCTCCATCTCAAAGCGCTCGGCGTCTATCGGGTCGAGATGCTTTATCTTCCGGTGCTGTTTTTTGAAGACTTCGCGGAACGCGTCGTCGAAGAATGTCGCGTGCCAGATGAGCTCTGCGTCCCAAGCGCTGGTATGATAGATGCGGCCGGTCTTCGTCATCTTGTTGAGATCCCACCGGTACCCGGCCTGCGAGGCTGACGGCGCCAAAAACAGGACCAACGCTATCGCTGCGCATGTGAGACGTCTTGACATACCTCGATCCTCCCGCCCAGATGATATTGATTGCCGTGCGCGGATATCGTCCGCGCCCTCTCATAGATCCAGTCGCGCATATCCCTCGCGACCTCCTGCCAGCCGTGATCGTGCAACAGGTCGTGTGACATGCCGTCGTAGACCTTGCACGCCTTGTCGATCGAGCTGGCGCGCGCGGCGAACCACGAACTCGCCTGCGGGTCGCATACGCGATCGGCCGTGCCGGCGAGCATGAGCAGCGGCTCGTGCAGCCTGTGCGGCATGCCGCCCACCAGCCCCGCGTTCCTCTCGATCTCGAGACCTGCCGCGATGGAGAGCCTGGTGTGGAACAAGGGGTCCCTGGCCAGCGCCTCGACCTCTTCGGCTTCCCTCGTGAGATCAGCAAGCTTTACGCCGCTCTGTATGGTGAACCACGGAGCCACGGCGGAGAGCCTCGTCGCCACCTTCCTCTTCCAGCCGGGGATATTCACCGTCGGCTGCAGCGCAGCTGAAATCGTAACGATTCCTGCGATCCTCGCGGCATGCGTCAGGACGTAATTGATAGAGATCAGCGCGCCGAGGCTCTGACCCACGATGAAGATGGGCGTTTCAAGAGAGACGGCCGAAGAGGAGAACTGCACGAACGCGGCCAAGTCATCGACCCATTCGTTGAAGCGCTCGACGTGGCCCCTCCTCCCTTCGCTGAGGCCGTGCCCGCGTTGATCGTACATTGCGACCGCTATGCCTGCGTCGGAGAACGCCTGCACGAGCCTCGAGTACCTGCCGCAGTGATCGCCCAGCCCGTGGACATATACGACGAGCGCCTGCGGATCGGAGGGGATCCAGTGCTGATAGAAGTGTTTGATCCCGCCGGAGAACGTCGCGTACTTTATGGAGATATTCATCGGCATCGCAAAATCCTGTTAATAAATCCGTGCGGAGAATGCAACGCAAAGCTATTTTTCTTTTATGAATTCCCTGAGCAGTTCCTTCTGTCGCTTGCTCAGATTCTTGGGCGTCTTGACCACGAAACGGACTATCTCGTCTCCCTTTTTGCCGCTCGACCTCAGGCGAGGGATGCCCGCCCCCTTTATGCGGATCTCATCTCCCGTCTCCGTCCCGGCCGGCACCTTTATTTCGGCCTCGTCCTTGAGGCCGGGCACCTTTATCGTGTCGCCGAGCGCGGCCTGCGGGAATGAGATCGGCATGGTGAGGACTATGTCGTCGCCTGACCTCTCGAAGAGCTGATGCGGCGTGACGCTCACGAAAACAAAGAGGTCGCCGGCCGGCGCCCCGCGTTCCCCCTGATGTCCCTTGCCCCGGAGCACGAGCTGCATCCCGTTCTCCACACCCGCCGGAATCTTCACGCTTATCTTGTCGTGGCTCGGCCTGCGCCCCTCTCCCTTGCACTCCTTGCAAGGTTTCTCTATGCGCTCGCCCTCTCCGCGGCACTCCGGACAGGTGGTCTGGATCATGAAGAAGCCCTGTCGCTGCATGATGGCTCCGCTGCCGCCGCAAGCCCTGCAGCTCTCCCTCTTCGAACCCGGCTCCTGGCCGCTGCCGCCGCAGACCTCGCAGAGCGCCACGCGCGAGATCGATATCTCCTTCTCCACGCCCTCCGCCGCTTCCATGAAAGATATCGTGAGGTCGTACCTCATGTCGGCGCCGGCGCGCGCCCTCCTCCTGCCGCCCCTTCCGCTCCGGAAGCCGAAGTCCGCCATGGAGCCGAAGAACTCCTCGAAGATGTCCCCCATCGAACCGAAGATGTCGCCGATGTCCGTGAACCCGTGGAACCCGGCGCCGGCGAGCCCCTCGTGGCCGTAGGCGTCGTATATCTGCCTGCGCCTGGAATCCGAAAGCACCTCGTAGGCCTCGGAGGCCTCCTTGAACCTCTCCTCTGCGGCAGGATCAGGGTTCCGGTCAGGGTGAAAATCGAGCGCGAGCTTGCGATAGGCCTTCTTGATGTCGGCATCGCCCGCGCTGCGCGCGACCCCCAGAACTTCGTAGTAGTCCCTCTTGATCATATCGAGTCCCCGCGCATATCAGCCGGCAGTTCAATCGTCAACATATTGACAATCCTCTCAAATAGAGAATCGTTTCTCATCTTAATTGCTTGTTTTATAATATTTTTTATCTAAATGCTATGGCACGCGCTTTGCTTAAGATATAATCGGTGGCAAAACCAAGAGGTGAATTTATGAGAAAAACCATCATTCTCCTCGGGCTCATGGCGACGGCAGTCATCCTCGCCGGATGCCAGAGCAGCGTAACCGGCACGGTCTTCCTGGACAAAAACGGAAACGGCGAGATGAACAGCGGCGAGTCCGGCATCCCATTCGCAAAACTCATGGTCACGCGCGACAGCAAGCTCGTCGCAGAGCAATATGCGGACAAGGCCGGGCTCTTCAACGTCCCGGTCAAGGCAAAGTCAGGCTACCTCTGCGTGGAGACCGACCTCTCCTTCGCAGAGGCAAACTTCGCCTACGTGATGCAGTCGCTGGGACAGGAAGTCTCGGCGCAAGTGCCAAAGGCCGTGACGACCTCAACTTCAGATAGCGACGGCGACGGCATAATCGACACCGCGGACAACTGCCCGTACGACGTCAACACGGACCAGCTCGACACGGACGGCGACGACATAGGAGATCTCTGCGACGATGATGAAGACGAGGAAAGCGAGGAAGAAACCACGACCACCACGACGACGACGGAACCCGACGGCTGGAGCGGCTCCAAGTACTGCCGCAACGTCAAGTTCAAGGGGTTTGAGGTGGACATACCGGTGTCGATGAACTTCTCAAAGGTCCTCGCAGAGATGCCGAAGCGCCTCAAGATCGAATGCTATGCAGGAGAGACGTGCGTCGTGAAGATACCGTATCCGCAGGGTTGCGTGCTCGACCCGCTCAACCTGCCCGAGGGAGTCACCTTGGATCAGTCGGCCACGCAGACCGGCGTGGACTCCTACGACCAGATATTCAACATCGTCAATTTCAGCGAGGCCACGACGAGCTCCGAAAAGGCGCAGACCGGCGGCCCCTCCCTCTCGGCAAGCGGGTTCACTATGGTCACGCTGAATCTCGCGGTGGACGAGGATATCGAGATCGGCGCCACTGAGGTGAAGCTCGAGCCCTCAGCCGAATGCTACGAACAGGAACTCGAGATGGAGGCAATCCCCATAGACCTGATACGCGACGTATCGGTAGCCGTCTATCAGAGCCTCACCACGCCGATACCCTCGTCCGGCATGCTCGCCGCCGGATCGAACGCCCAGGTGAAGGTGCTGGTGGAGAACCGCGGCCACAGCGCGGTCTCAAAGGGCGACCTCCGCTTCAGCCCGCCAGCGGGTTCGGTGATACAGGCCCCGGCCGGATGCCTCAACTACGGCACCTTTGTCCTCTGCCGCGCCGAGACGATCGACCCGGGCGAGATATTCTTCAAGGACATCACTTTCAAGCTGCCCTCGCCTGCGGCCGACGAAGAGGTGATCTGCGAGGCATCCTTCAGCGCCGACGGCCTGGATGAGGACGAGCTGGCCGAGAGCGTCTCCTTCAAGATCGACGGCACCACGTAGCCGCACGCCGATATCCCCAAAGCCCTTGACTACACTGCAAAAAGACCCCATATCAGCCCTGCGTTCAGATTCATCAATCCGGCAATGGAGGCAAATATGGGAAAGATAATAGGAATCGATCTGGGCACCACCAACTCCTGCGTATCTGTTATGGAGGGCGGCGAGCCCAAGATCATACCGAACGAGGAGGGCAGCCGCACCACCCCTTCGGTGGTGGCGTTCACAAAGGACGGCGAGATCCTGGTGGGCCAGATCGCCAAGCGCCAGGCAATCACCAACCCCGACAACACGATCTACTCCATCAAGCGCTTCATGGGCCGCAAGTACGACGAGGTCCCTGAGGAGATCCGCATAGTCCCGTACAAGGTAGGCCACGCGAACAACGGCGACGCGGAGGTGATAGTCGGCGACAAGACCTTCGCCCCGCCGGAGATCTCGGCGCACATACTCCGCAAGCTAAAGCGCGCCGCCGAGAACTATCTCGGCGAGCCGGTCACCGAGGCGGTGATCACCACTCCGGCCTACTTCAACGACAGCCAGCGCCAGGCGACCAAGGACGCCGGGAAGATCGCGGGCTTCGACGTGAAGAGGATAGTCAACGAGCCGACCGCGGCCGCGCTCGCCTACGGCCTCGACAGGAAGAAGGACGAGACGATCGCGGTGTTCGATTTCGGCGGCGGCACATTCGACATATCGATCCTGGAGGTCGGCGAGAACGTTGTCGAGGTGCACTCCACAAACGGCGACACGCACTTGGGCGGCGACAACATCGACCAGAGGCTGATGGAATACCTCATCGACGAATTCAAGAAGGATCAGGGCATCGACGTGTCCAAGGACAAGATGGTGCTGCAGCGCCTCAAGGAGGCCGCCGAGAAAGCGAAGATCGAGCTCTCCCAGACCATGGAGACCGAGATCAACCTGCCGTTCCTCACCGCAGACGCCTCGGGCCCCAAGCACATGAACTTGAAGCTCACGCGCGCCAAGTTCGAGGCGCTCGTGGACGACCTGCTGGTCAAGACGCTGGAGCCGTGCCAGAAAGCGCTCAAGGACGCGGGTAAATCCGCCTCGGAGATCGACGAGGTGGTGCTGGTCGGAGGCTCCACGCGCATCCCTAAGGTGCAGAAGATCGTCAAGGACTTCTTCGGCAAAGATCCCACATGGGCGTGAATCCGGACGAGGTCGTCGCCGCAGGCGCCGCTGTCCAGGCCGGAGTGCTGGCCGGCGAGGTGAAGGACATGCTTCTGCTGGACGTGACCCCCCTCTCGCTGGGCATCGAGACGCTGGGCGGCGTGATGACGAGGCTGATCGAACGCAACACCACGATCCCCACGCGCAAGAGCCAGGTCTTCTCCACCGCGGCCGACAGCCAGACCTCGGTCGAGGTCCACGTCATGCAGGGCGAGCGCGAAATGGCGGGCGACAACCGCACGCTCGGCCGCTTCCACCTTGACGGCATACCGCCGGCGCCGCGCGGCATCCCCCAGATCGAGGTCACATTCGACATCGACGCCAACGGCATCGTCCACGTCATGGCCAAGGACAAGGCCACGAGCAAGGAACAGAAGATCACGATAACCGCGAGCTCCGGCCTTGAGAAGAACGACATCGACAGGCTGGTCAAAGAAGCGAAGTCCCACGAGTCCGAGGACAAGAAGAGACGCGAGGAGATCGATCTGCGCAACCAGGCCGACGGGCTCGTCTACAACACCGAGAAGGTTCTGAAGGAGAACCGCTCCAAGGTCGCGGATGAAGACGCGAAGCGGATCGAAGAGGCCTGCGAGGCATGCAAGAAGGCGATAGAGGAAAAGGACGCCGCAAAGATAAAGAAGACGATGGAGGAGCTCACCCAGGCCTCGCACAAGATGGCCGAGGCGATGTACAAGGCCACCTCGACGGAGCCCGGACCGCAGACGACGGGAAGCGCGGAGGAGCCCAAGAAGGATGAGGAGAAGAAGGACGAGAAGGTCGTGGACGCCGAGTTCACAGAATCAAAGGACTGACATGAGTCCCTGGACCTCGTCGTGCGTCAGGTGCCGCCACTTGCCCGGCGTGAGCCTGCCCAACCTCACCGGACCTACCGCGATCCTGCGGAGTCTGATCACCGGATAGCCGATCGCGTCGAACATCCTGCGCACCTGGCGGTTCCTCCCCTCGCGGATCGATATCTCCATGAGCGCGTTTCCGTCGCCCTTGTCGATCCTGCGCACGCGCGCAGGCAGGGCAGCGCCGTCTGAGAGCGGGACGCCGTTCTTCAATGCGTCGAGGTCATGGGGAGCGGGTTCACCCTTGACTCGCACGCGATAGGTCTTCCATATCTCATGCTTGGGATGCGTGAGGATGTTGAGAAAGTCGCCGTCGTCGGTGAGTATGATGAGGCCCTCTGAGTCGAAGTCGAGCCTGCCGACCGAATTGAGCCTTCCCTTCCACTCCGAAATCAGGTCCCATAGGAGCGGCCTGCCCTCGGGATCGCTCTTGGTGACCATGGTGTTGTGCGGCTTGAAGAACGCGATGTACGTGCGGCCCTGCGGAATCTGAAGCAGCTTGCCTGCGAGCTCGACGCGGTCGCGCGACGGATCGACCGTGGTCCCCTTGCCCGCGACCGCGGCCCCGTTCACCGACACCTCGCCACGCGCGATCGCCGCCTCGGCAGCCCGCCTCGACAGCTCACTCGACAGGGCGATAAACCTCTGGAGGCGCATCTTCTCCGGCAGCCGGATTGTCTGTTGATACGGCCGCGGCTTCGGACGCCTCTTTTTCAGAGGTCGTTTCCATCTTTCCGGTTCCATCTTGCGCATCCCCGCCCTCTCCCTGCACCGGGTTTTCGACCGCTTCCAGCGACTCCTCTTGCTGCGAGGGGAATATCTCCCGCTCGAGTCGCCTGAGCCCCTTGATCTGGCTCTCGAGTTCCGAGAGCGCCTCCATGTCCTCTTCGTTCTCCTCGCCCTCGTCGAGCGGGCGACGTTTGATGACCTCGGTCTCTTCCTCCTCTTCATCCGAGCCGATGACCTCGGTCAGGTCCTCCTCGTCGTCGCCCGACCCCTGCGCCTTAGCGCCTGCGGAGGCCCCGAGCTGCTCGCGGCGCTCCCTCATCAGATCGTCAAGGTCCTTCAGCGTCGGGAGGTCCTTGAGCGTGTTGAGATTGAAGATCTCCAAAAACTCCTTGGTCGTGCCGTAGAGGAGCGGCTGCCCCGGCTCCTGGCTGCGGCCGACTATGCGGAGCAGCTTTCTCTCGAGCAGCGTCTTGAGCACACCACCGGAATCCACGCCGCGGATCTTCTCCACCTCGCTGCGCATGATCGGCTGCCTGTATGCGACGATCGCCATCGTCTCCAGCGCCGGCCCCGAGAGGCGCATGGGCTTGGGTATGGCCAGCCTGCGCAGCCACTCGGCGCACTCCTCCTTGGTGCGAAACTGATAGCCGCCAGCGACCTTGGAGAGACCGATCCCCCTGGCCGGATTCTCGTTCCACTCCTTCTCTATCTCGACCACGCACTCGCAGACCTGGGCCTTCTCCACCCCTGCGTCCGCAAGGGCGATCGCGATGGCGCTGTCCGTGAGCGGCTCCTCAGAGACGAATATCATGGACTCGATGATGGGTTTGAGCTGTGAATTATCCATCTTGCCTCCCTGTGGATCCATCAGCATCCGCCTTCGGGCTGTCGAAGCCGGTGGCTTCCTTCTCGACCAGCCGGAGCACTTCCTCCTCCGGCACATCATCCATCGTGTATTGTATGTGGATCAGGCCGCAGGTGCTGCTCTGATACACCTTGATCATCTTCATGCGCGCCATCTCCAGCAGCGCGATGAACGTGATGACTATGTCGTAGCGGGTGATCGCCTCCGGCAGGAGCTCCTCGATCGAGGTGGTGGCGCCCTTCCGGAGCAAACCCACTATCTGGTAGATGCGGTCGTTGACCGAGATGCGGTCCACCGCCACGTCGTGGAACTCCCCCTGCGGCGCCTTCTTGAGTATGTTCGAGAACGCCTCCACCAGCTCGTATATGTCCCCTTCGACAGGGCCCTGCGACTCCACGAGCACCCTCTCCGGCTGCATCGGCGTAAAGACGTCGCGTCCCAGCATGGCGCGCTCGAGTATCTGCTCGGAGGCCTGTTTGTAGCGCTGATACTCGAGAAGCCGCTTCACCAGGTCCGCCCTCGGGTCCAGCTCATCCTCCTCGCCTTCGGCGTCGCCCTCGGGCAGCAGAAGCCTCGACTTGATGTGCGCGAGCTCCGCGGCCATGAGCAGGAACTCGCCTGCGAGGTCGATGTCCAGCTCCTGGAGAGTGTCGATGTAGCGCACATACTCCTCGAGCACGAACGCTATCGGGATATCGTAGACGTCGAGGTCGTTCTTCTTGATGAGGTGCATGAGCAGATCCAGCGGCCCCTCGAAGACCTCAAGATTTACCCTGTAGTCATCCATAGACCACTCCCATCACCTTGCGGACCTTCTCCATCACAAGGCGCGCGACCTCTCGCGCCCTCTCGGAGCCGGCCCTGGCCATCGCCAGCAGCTCATCGTCCTTGCCTTCCCAGCGCTCGCGTCTGGCCCTTATGGGCGTCCAGAACTCGATCGCATTCTGGATGCAGAGCTTCTTGCAGTCCACACAACCGATGCCGGCGGAGCGGCATTGCGAAGCGATCTCCGCGACCTTCGCGCGGTCGGTGTAGAGCTTGTGATACGCGAAGATGTTGCAGACATCCGGGTCGCCGGGGTCCTGCCTGCGCTTTCTGGCCGGATCCGTGATCGCGGCCATCATCTTCTTGCGGATCTCCTCATCGCTGTCGGCCATGTATATGGCGTTGCCGAAGCTCTTGCTCATCTTGCGGCCGTCGATGCCGGGGATGCGCGGGGCCTCGGTCAGCATGGGCTTGGGTTCGGAGAAGACGTCGTGTTTTGTGATGAACGCGAAGCGGCGCACGAGCTCCCGCGCGAACTCCAGATGCGCGAGCTGGTCCTCGCCCACGGGCACAAAGTCCGCCTTGTAGATGAGGATGTCGGCGGCCTGCAGGAGCGGGTAGCCGAGGAACCCGTACATGTTGAGGTCGCGGTCGGCGAGCTGGGCCTGCATGTCCTTGAACGATGGCACGCGTTCGAGCCAGCCCAGCGGGGTCAACATCGAGAGGAGCAGGTGCAGCTCCGCGTGCTCAGGGACCCACGACTGGATGAAGATGGTGGATTTTTTCGGATCGAGGCCTGCCGCGAGCCAGTCCTTGAGAACCTCTTTGACCGACTCGCAGATCCCCTCGGTGTGCTCGTAGCCTGTGGTCAGGGCGTGCCAGTCCGCCACGAAGTAGTAGCAGTCGTACTCGTCCTGCAGACCGACCCAGTTTTTGAGCGCGCCGAAGTAGTTGCCCCAGTGGAGCCTTCCGGTCGGGCGATTGCCGCTGAGTATCCGTTTCTTTGCCGCCATCTTGCCCTCTGGCTCAACTAGGGAGCAGAAATCCGGCCACATAGAGGACCGGGACGAGGATGTACCTTAGCAATCCGGTTACGAACAATACAAGCAAAATCATGAAGCTGTAGCGCGAGAAGCGGTCGAACGAATCCAGACTCGATGCGGGGAGGATGCCTCTCAACACCGAGCCTCCGTCAAGCGGCGGCATGGGCAGGAGGTTGAATACCGCAAGCACGAGGTTGAGGACAACGCCCATCTCGAAGATGGCGTACATCCCGCCGAATATTGTCGCGCCGATGCTCCCTGATACGAGCCACGACATAGGGAGGCTCGGCAACAGGGCCACGAAGAGCCTGACAAGGGCCGCGAATACGAGGGCCAGCAATATGTTGGAGGCAGGGCCCGCGATCGCAACCCACAGGTTCGACTTTCTAGCCTCTCCCTTGAGCCTGTAGGGGTTGACCGGCACCGGCTTGCCCCAACCTATCACCGGCGCGCCGGTGAGTATGCCTATCGAGGGCAGGATAACCGTGCCTATCAGGTCCATGTGCGGGAACGGGGAGAGGCTGATCCTGCCGAGGAGCTTGGCGGTCGGATCGCCGAATTTATCGGCGATATAGGCGTGCGCAGCCTCGTGGAACGAGAGCGAGAAGAGGAACAGGGGGTAGAAGAGGACGAAGTCGATGATCCGGCTGTGCATTGAGACCTGCTATCTGAAACCGCCCGGAAAGTCAATTCGCGGGCTTTCACGCCCTGGGATGGAACTTCTTATACAGATCCTGCAGGTGCGCGCGGGAGACGTGCGTGTAGATCTGGGTCGTGGAGATATCGGCATGCCCCAGCATGGCCTGCACGATCCTGAGGTCGGCGCCGCGCTCGATGAGATGCGTTGCGAACGAGTGGCGCAGCATGTGTGGGGTGACGTTGATCGAAATCCCGGCCTTTCGCGCGTGTTCCTTTATGAGCTCCCACAGCCTCTGGCGGCATATCCCGCCTCCGTGATTGGAGAGGAAGAGCCTCTCGCATATGCGCTTGCCCGCGAGCCTGGGCCTTCCGTCGGCAAGGTACTCCGTCAGCGCATCGATCGCGCTCCTTCCCATGGGCACAATCCTCTCCTTCGAGCCCTTGCCCATCGGCATCACGTAGCCCTGCTGGAGGTTTATGCGGTCGGTCGTGACCGTGCTGATCTCGGAGATGCGCAACCCCGACGCGTAGAACAGCTGGATGATGGCGTGGTCGCGAAGACCCAAGACCGTGCGGCGATCCGGGGCGGCCAGCAGCGCGTCCACCTGTTCGAGCGAGAGGAAATGAGGGAGCTTCTTCCAGCGCGCCGGGAACTCGATCTGCGCGGTCGGGTCCTTCTCTATCGCCTTCTCGCGCAAAAGGAAGGCGAAGAGGCCGCGTATGACCACTAGGTATCTGGTCACGCTGCGCGAGGTCAGATCCCCTTTGTGCAGCAAGACCAGAAACGAGAGCACCTCTTTGTCGCTCGCGACCTGCGCGTCCGTCACGTCCGCGGCCGCCATGTGCTCCGCGAACCTGCGCAGGTCGTGGCCGTACGCCTCCAGCGTGTTCGGAGAGAGGTGTCTTTCGACCCTGAGGTGGGTGAGGTATTTGTCGATGGCGTGGTCGATCAACATTCTTGCCTCAATCTGAAAACTAATCTAATACATCGGCATGCGCATAATCAAGGATCTCGGTGCAGGCTTCAGATATCTTCTCAAAGGCTTCACCTTCCTGGCGGGCAATCCCAGGCTGTGGGCCTGGGCCGTGATGCCGACCGTCATCAACATCATACTGCTCGCGGCCATGATCGCCCTCTTCGCCCACTTCTACGGGGACCTGTACACGTGGCTCGCGGCAAGGCTCGGAATCCACGGCTTCGCCGTCGCGGACGCCTGGTGGCAGCACCTCATAAACTGGATCATCTGGGCAGGCAACATGCTCTTCCAGATCCTGATCGTGCTGCTCAGCCTCATCATCTTCCTCATAGTCTCGTATGCCGCGAGCTTCGTCGTGGCAGGCCCGTTCAACGACATGCTCTCGGAGCGCGTGGAGGTCATGGTCACGGGCATCCCGCCCCCTCCCTTCACCTTGAAGAAGTTCCTCTCCGACCTGTGGCGCACGATAAAGGTCGAGTCCACGAAGGCCGGGGTCCTGCTGGCCATACCGGTGGTCCTGTTCGTTGTGAGCTTCATCCCCATAGTCGGCGGCCCGCTGTACGTGGTCCTCATCTTCTTCTTCGGCGCATGGGACCTGGGTTTCTCCTACGCAGACCTCCCCTTTGGCCGCAAGGCCGTGCCCTTCAAAACTAGATGGGCGTTCGCCAGACGCGAGAAGTGGGCGCTCATCGGCCTCGGCGCGGGTTTCATCGTCCCCTTCTTCGCCCTCATCTTCGCGCCCCCCATGGTCGTCGGCGGGACGCTCTTGTACGTCGAGAAATACCTTAAAGAAAAAACTTGAAGGATTGACACCCATCGCGTTGATATTGCATAACACCCGTCATGCCGGTACGGCGTTCTAAAGACACTGTAACACAAACCCAAAGGCATAAGGCCTCCTTCGTGTATCCCTGCGCATCCGATCCTACGCACGGCAACAGGCTCATCGTGGAGATCGGGCCGGGACGCGGGGACTTCCTCTTTCATCTGGCCGAGTCAAATCCCGACGCGGAGATAGTCGGCATCGAGATCAAGGGAAAGCGCGTGGACAAGCTGATCGCCAGGATCGAGCGGCGCAGGTTCGCGAACGTGACCATCATCCAGGACGATGCTAGGGCCGCCCTCCCCCGCCACTTCGCCCAGGGAACGGTGAACGAGATCCACATCCAGTTCCCGGACCCGTGGCCCAAGAGGCGACACGAGAAGCACAGGCCGATAAACGAGGAGCTGCTCGCGGACTGCGCGAGGGTACTCAGGCCCGGCGGCACGCTCAGCTTCATAACTGACCACAGGCCATACGCCGAGCTCTCGTCAGGCATGCTCGCGCGCACCAAGGGGCTGACAAATTGCTACGAGGCCCCTTTTGTCACTGATCTTGCCGACGCATTCCCCACCCTTTTCAGCGAGAAGTGGAAGGCCGAGGGCCGCACGATATATTACCAGAGGTATATCAAGCCATTGCCTTCCCCAAGGGTAACCGTGTAAAAAATAACACGAAACTTTATAAGTGAACCGCCGATAACGAGCCATGAGTTTTTGCGTCAAAGCGCCGTACGCGTTTCTGTCCCCTTTGCCCACGGCCATGCAAGCCATGGCCACGGGCGCATTCAGCGCAGCCGTTTCACCCTGTCCTTTTCAAATCGTCGGTCCGAGCGCCGCAACATGCGGCGCTGCCGCAGCCCTGAAGAGGAGCGCTGCTCGTTTCGCGCCGCTGTGCGAAACGAGCGCTGCGGCGCTGGACAGAAAGATAAAGGAGATACTGCTCAGGGAACCCTTCATCATTGATGAGCAAGGCCGCCCTACGATGATCGCCGAACCCTCGGAAGAACAGATGATTCTCCTGGCCGGCAACAAGCTGCGCTTCCCCAGACTGGAGGCGATCCACCGCCTGCTCTGCAAAGGCCGCGACCCCGGCGACCTCACGGCGATCGACAACGGGCCCGGCGACATTCCAAACCTCGCCTGCGCCCTGGGGAGGATGGGGACGAGGGTCACGGTGAAAGAGCCGTCGCACGTGCGCGCCCGGGATCATTTTCGTTTGATCGACAAGGTCATGCCGGAGATCGCACACCTGATCACGCACGCGGTCGATCTCGACGAGATCGACACGCCCGGCTCGGCCGATATCGTCTATTGGACGAATCCAACTCCGTGCATGCTCTCACGCGACGCGCTGTCTGACGAAGGGAAGACGCGCCTCTTCTTCGGCGATCTGGAGGAATATCTGGGCAGGGACGTCTCGGCCGGCGGTTTTCTCGTGATCCAGGCCGACAGCGTCGTCATTCAGGATATCGATTTCGATCCATATGCGTGGGAGGAGATAACCAGGGTCAGCATGGGCGTCGAACCCATCGCCGGCCTGGTGATGTCCACCAACCACTTCCAATACGAAAACCGCCTCATCGTCCTGCGCCGCAGATAAAAGCAAAGCCCCCGAAAGGGGGCTTTTTTCGATCTGAAACAAACTTGCCTGCTACAGCGTCCTTGTGAACGTGCCCGAGGCCGTGCCGCTGCAAGTCCCGTCGCCGTAATCGACGGTCCAGGCCGCGTTGGCAAACGACATGGTGTCGCCAATCTCGACGCCCGCCACGGTCATCGTTGTGCACTCGATCGTGGTCGTCTCGCCGCCGATCGTTATCGATCCGCCCCACATGATCTGGTTGGCCGAGATCTCGCCCGTGAGCGTGATGCCCTCGCTGGAGACCGAGAGCGTGTTGCCGGACTGCGTGAACGTGCCGCTCACGTCGAACGTGGTCACGGGAACCGGGCAGTCGTTTTCCGGCGTGGTTCCCACCAGCTCCCACGTCTGGCCGTCCAGGTCATAGGTCGGGGTCGCGGGTTCAGAGAACGCACATTCCGTACCGCCACCGCCGCAGCCAACCAGGGTCACAAGCGCCAGCACCACAAACAGATATCTCATATTTTCCCCCCTTCGTTATTGTTTATACAAATGACAAATCGGAAATTAGCACAGCGTGCCCGATAGGGCAACATTTCATGTCTATGGGAGAGGGTCGGGCTATCCTTCCTCCGTTTTTGCAGACGGAGCGAAATTGGGCAGCGATGCAGCGAAACGCAGCAGGTGTACAACGCCACTTCCTTATAACCTCCCTTCAGCTCGTTTCTATTAGGGCATTGCCTGGCACGGCATTTGCTTATGCTTGTTAGTATGCCCTACCTGCCAAGATACGAGATCATACATGACGATGCTTACTTCCATGTCACCTGGCAGTGCCATAACAAAGACTGGCTCATTCAGTGGGAATGGGCAAAACGTGCCTACTATGACCTCCTGCTCAAATATAAGGACAAGTACGGTGTTGAGATCTACTCCTACAACTTTATGGATAATCACCCGCACCTGACGGGCCATTTACAGAGTAAAGACAGCTTCTCCGCATTCTTCAGGGTGGTGAACAGCCAGTTCGCCAGGATCGTCAACAAGCAGCTAAAACGGCGCGGGCAGGTGGTCATGGACCGCTTTAAGTCCCCGCTGATCGAGTCGGACGAGCATATGCTTACGGTCATGGCGTATGTCGATCTCAATCAACACCGGGCCAAAAAGGTGACCCATCCCAGAAAGAACGATTGGTCCTCATACAGCTACTATGCCTACGGCAAGGCAGACCCGCTCATCACGCCCTCTCCTTCGTATCTAGCTTTGGGAAGGAATACGCTGGAGCGTCAGCGCGAGTATCGGGCTATCGTTGAAGCGCTGATGGAAAATCGGCGAATGATGAATATCTCGCATACACATTTTATAGGCAATCCAGACTGGGTGCTCAGGAAATATCAAGAGTTGTGCGAGAGACTGGGCCGCAAAGTTACTGATGTTACAGTTATACGTCTGACGAGTCCGCCAGCGTAGCCTACCTTTCAGTCTGACAGATTCATCTCATGCAATCATATCCTGATTCAGAGAAAATTGCTGTTGAAGTGTATGAAGATACACCAACTCTCTGTCCTGCATCATTTCAACATCATAATAGAAATATGTTCGCTCTCAAAAGGCACAGAGCTAAACTCAGCACAACCACAATTGTGACTGGATCACGCCACTGGCAAACTTACGATATCATTTTTCCTAAATTTGCTCCGTCTGCACGTACTATGCACGTACTACGTCTGTGTGTATGAAGGTTTTATGTGAACTTGCTCCGTCTGAAGGTTTTGTGAACTTGCTCCGTCTGAAGGTTTTTGTGTGTTACAAACCATTTTACAATTATTGCCGAGCATCTGACGAATGCCCAATCACATCAATAAACCGATCGAGAGATTTCCTTCCTTTGTCTGCCCATAGTGGAAGAAATATTATCCCTCCAAAAATGATTAAAGACCAAGGCAATGACAAACGAAAAATCCAAAATACAGCTTTATGAAGACCAAACCATGAAGTAGGCATAAGAAGCCATTCATACGTGGTTGTGTCACCCCATACCCGCGACACAAGATACAACAATTCAACCGATATCCAAGTACCATTTAAAAACCAATAATGGATTTGAACTCCTAAAATTATAAGTCCAATAAAAAAGGGGACTCCGATGACAATTACTGATATTGCTTTAAGCAAATCTAGTAATCCCTCTTTGCGTTTTTTACGGAGAAGTAACAGTAGAAAAAAAATAAACGAAATAAGAACTACCATCCCTGCCACGACTCCAGCAATGTCAGTAGAGGTTGGTATGATATTAGTACCAGCAAATAAGACGTTCATAGTACCGGTCGATATCGATTCGCTATTCATTTACTATCCTCCTTTGTTACTTCTTTATCGTTGCTCTTTCTCCTAAGAGTGTATTCCGGAATTTCAGGGACACGACATGCATTTCCAATTACACACCTGGTGACCGCGGCAGGTCGGTCACGGCACAGCGTGCCGAGTGACGGGACGGGTCGGAGGCGTTTGTTGAGCGGCGTCAGGAGGCGTCGCCTTCCAAGCCTGTGATGCCGCGACGCCGAATGCGCAGGCGAACGAGCGGCGTCTGAGTAAGCGAGCCGTAAGCGAAACAAATGCCTCCGACCCGGCCCGTCTGCTGAGAAAACTCAAGTCTCAAAGAACTTCATGGGATCACCCTCTCCCTGCCCTCTCCCCTCAAGGGAGAGGGGAAACCAACCACTACTCACAGAAGTTGCCGAAAAGTGCTAAAGATATCAAGGGAATAAAACAGGTGGAAAGACCGGGATGTGACGGAGTCACAACAAATCTCTTAAATCCGCGGCATGAGATCCTCTCAAGATTTTTCCAATGCCGGATTTGCTCAGGTTGCTGGCCATCTGCCTGCTAACGGCCAGCATTTCACCGACCTGCTCATATGTGAGTTCTTCAAGGTAGTATTCGAACAGGGCGATTTTCTCTCTCTTCTCTAACCCCGAACCCTCTATCGCCAAAAACAGCTTTTCCCTCAGCTCCAGGTCCAGGAAGTCGTCCTCCGGATAGACGACATTGGTATCCTCAATCAAGTCCTCATAAGTGCGATCGTCCCTATCGCCCAGCGGGGCGTTCAAGGAGACCTCCCTGCTTATGCTCCGGCTATTTTGAACAACAGCATTCCTGAGCCGCAAAGGAAGCGAACGCTTGACGTACGTTTCAAAACTCGCAAGCGATGCCTCATAAAGTCTCACTATAGTGGAAAATTCAACCCTCCCTATCTGAATCAGCTCATCATCGGTCAAAGGTCCATTGCCGAATTTGGCCCTGATTTTATGAGCGATACCGGCTATCAACGGCATATAGAATAAGATCAACCAGTCGAGCGCCTTGTTGTCGCCGGCCTTTGCCGACTCGAGCAGGAAGATCTTCTCATCCCGATCCAGGAGCTCCCCTCCGCTCGCGCGCTTTGCCTTGATGCCGGGATAGAGATCGAGCCCCTGTATCGATGCCCTCTCGCCCTCGATCAGCGCGAGTGCGGATGCGATGAGCACCTCCGCGGGCTCGAAGGAGAGGACCTTTTGAGCGCGAGCAGCGTGGGCGAATCGGATCACCTGCGACGGGCTGTCAAAACCATGAAGTGCAAGCGCCTCGTGATTGAACGGACTCTCTTCATCGACAAAACGCATCACCTGGCGATCGAGCGTCGGCCTCACTTTCTTGATCACCTTTTCCCTGAACCGCACGAACCGGGCGTGATCATCCGATGACGAGGGAAGATTGCCGAAGGCACCTGCATCGATGCCGTTGGGCGTAAGCACCGCACGGCCGACAGCGGACCAGACCGGGCCGAAGGCAGCGATACCGCGGACAGCGGCAAAATCCGACATGGCGCGCAACTGGGGAAACAGGGCTGTAGTGAACTGAGGCATGGCCCCCTGCTATACCTCAACAATTATGCGACGCCTAGCACTTTTTTTCGCGGGTTTTCAAGGGGTTTCGGGAACAAGATCAGGCCTTCATGAGGCGTTTGAGGAGCGAGAGGAGGCCAAGTGCGACGAGCGCGCCTGCGCCCCAGAGGATGAGCTCCATGGGCCAGAGGTTGTGAGAGGTGGGGTTTCGAATAATCCCGACGACGATGACGGCGGCCCAGACCACGAGCGCCGCGATCGGCACGCATGCCGCACCCCTCCACCACCCGCGCCATCGGCGTATGAGGATGATATCGAGGATTATCGCCCCGAAAAACAGGGCGGCGGCGAAGATCAGAGGGATCATCGCCGCCGCCGTTGCATTAGTCGCGTTCATGCTTCTCCATGCTCAATTGCACTCTGATTTCGGTTTGTCCAGGCAGCTCTCAGGAAGGAAGGGGCTCGCATCAGCCTCCCTCACCACCTGCGCCGCAGAGCCGGTGCAGACGTGCGAGCCATCCTGGGTGCAGACCTCGCCGTAACCGCAGCAGCAGCAAGCCCCGGGGCAAGTATACGCAGTTTCGGAGGGACAGTCGTCGCTAGCAACGCAGCAGGTGTTGTAGCCGTCACCGTCCGAGCAGTCGCCGGGACAGTTTTCCTGCGTCTCAAGCACCTCGCACGTCCCGTTGCCGCAACAGTTGGACACGCTGCCGGCAGTGCATGCCGCGGGCGAGATCTCATCACACGGCGACGTGCAGGTGTAGCAGTCCGCCTCGCCGCAGTCGTAGAACTGGTGGCAGCGGTTGTCGTAGCAGCGGTCTTCAGTCCTCGTTTCATCCACGTTGGCGCACGCCCTGGCGATGCAGACCTCGGCGATGCCGTTGCAGTTTATGCACTCGACCGACTGCCCTATGATCAGCCAGGAGGCTGCGCTGCAGCCGTTGAGATCATAGCAGTAGTCATGATCAGCGCAGCAGCCGAGCGTGCACTGGGTGTCCGGGAACCAGTCGCAGCCCGGGCTGTCCTTGTTGAGGAGGCAGTTAGCCGCAAGGCCCAAGGTCTGGGCCGAGGCGGCGGAGGTCACCTGGCCTGCGATGTATGTCGCAAGGATGTTGGCGGCATAGTTGGTGGGAAGCGCAGCGAGCGCCTCGCTGAAGACGGTATCGATGCTCCCTTCCTGTCCGGGAGAGGTGAGGCTCAATCCGTTGACCGTGAGCGCCGCAGTCAAAATCTGGTTTCCGCTCGCGTCGGTCACCACCGTCGTCATCGTGCCGCCGGAGGTCGTGGTCGAAGCGTTCAGCGTGCTGACGCCATTCGTAAAGGTCTCGGCAGCCGGATCGTCGTCCCCACCGCCTCCACCGCTGTCGCTGCTGCCGCCGCATCCTGCGAAGACAAAGAGCGCGAGCACAACCGCCGCAACCATGAAACGCTTCATAGTGACCTCCCTTTTTGATTTTGGATTTGAGGGGCACCCTAGCCGATTTGCCTCAGGCAGGCAACAGCATAAAATGCTGGATACGGGACCAGGGCGCTCACTTGATGAGATTCATGAACTCCGCGCGGGTCTCGGGGCGGCGGCGGAAGGCGCCGAGCATGGCGGAGGTGACGACCGAGGTGCCGCGCTTCTGCACCCCGCGCATCTGCATGCACAGGTGCTCCGCGTCGATGATCACCGCCACGCCCTTTGGCTTTAAGGTTTCCATGAGCGTGTCCGCGATCTGATTGGTGAGCCGCTCCTGGACCTGCAGCCTGCGCGCGAAGAGATCGACCATGCGCGCGATCTTCGATATCCCCACGATCTTCTCGTTCGGAATATACCCGACATGGGCGCTGCCGAAGAACGGCAACAGGTGGTGCTCGCACAGGCTGTAGATCGGGATGTTGCGGATGAGGACCATCTCCTCGTGTTTGTCGGAGTACACCGAGTTCTGGATGAGTTTCTTCGGGTCCTGTCGATAGCCCTCGGTCAGAAACGCAAGGGATTCCTTCACACGCGCCGGCGTGCGCGCGAGCCCCTCGCGCTCGGGGTCCTCGCCCAACTTTTCAAGAAGCCCTCTTATTATTTTTTCCATCGGTCAATTCCTTCCCAGGCTGTGAACAGGTCACCGGCGCTCCTGCGCCTTGCGCATCCCCTCCTCGACCGCGGTCGGATCGTAGTCCCCGACCTTGAGCTCATCGATCGGCTTGCCGGCCGGGGTGAGGAAGATGACGGTGGGCCAGCCCATGACCCGGTACTTCTCTATCAGATCGCGGACATCCGAGGTCTCCACCGTCGCGTCCACGCGGAGACAGACGAGCTTTGCGCCCAGCTCGATGATGTCGGAGCGGCTGAAGAAGTCGCGTTCGAGCGTGCGACAGGGCGGACACCAATCGGCCGTGAACTCCATCATCATGGGTTTGCCCGCGCGCTTTGCCTGCGCAAGCGCCTCCGCCTCGTCGGTCAGCCACTGTATCCCGGGCCTGAACGAAGGAGCGAAACTGCCTGCGCTCCAGCCGAGAAGGCTTCCCATGTAGAAGGCGGCCGGGAACAGGAGCATGACGCCGAGGAGTCGTTTAACCCACACGAGCCACGGCCCGCCGCGAAGTTTGCCCGCGAGCTCGCCGTAGCAGGAGCCCAAGAGGACGAGGATCGCGCCCATGCCCATGCCGAACACCACGAGGAGCCCGAATCCGACCAGGAAACTCCTCTGCAGCGCGACGTGGCCGAGGAGCGCGGCGAGCACGGGTCCTGAACAAGGCGAGGCCACCAGCCCCAACCCCACCCCGGCGAGAAACGACCCCCAGTAGCCCTCTCCCCCCAGTTTGTGGATGCGTTGCGCGAGCCTGCGCGGCAGGCGCACGTCGAATGCGCCGAACATGGAGAGGCTCATGGCGATGAAGAAGATGACCACCACCGAGAGAAACCATCGCTGCTGGAAGAGAAAACCCAGGTTCCGGCCAAGCGCCACGGCGGCCATGCCGAGTGCGGCATATGTGAGTATGAGGCCCAGGACCAGTGCGCCGGCTATGGATAAGTTCTCCGCAAAGCGCTTGTGCGGATGTATGCCGATGAACAGGAAGACTGCGGGCAGCACCGGCCAGACGCAAGGGGTCAGCGAGGTCAGGACCCCCGCCAGGAAGACGATCAGGATCGTGAAGGCCACGCCTTGATCGAGCAGCACGGAGAAATCGCGTATCTCCAACAGGTCCTTGAGGCCCAACTTCTCCTTGAGCGATACGGGTATGGCGCCTTCCCCCTCCTCTGACATGGAGGGACCCTGCAGAGGCCTCGCGTCGGCTGCAGCATGCTGCAGCACGTCGACCGTGAACGCGACCTCCTGCTCCTGCCGCCTGAAACAGAGCGTGGGCGAGCACCCCCTGTAGCTGACCAGTGCGGTCAACTCGCGGCTGCCGGAGGCCAGCCCGGCCGGGATCTTGCCTTTTATCCTTATAGTTAGATCGCCGTCGTACACGCTCGCCTTCTTGCCCAGAAAGGGATCCATCCTGGACTCGGGCTTGGGGTAGGATACGTCGGAGACGATGAGCCCTTCGAAGCTCGTGAAATCCACGTCGGTCTCGTCCGCGTACAGGTAATAGCCCTCCGGGACCCTGATTGTGACGGTGAACTCAAAGTTGGAGCCGGGCTGAAGGCTTGCGCCCTCCGAGCCAGAGACGACATTGAAGGGTTCGGAGACGTCGATGGCCGACATCGCCCCGACCGAGACCAGGAGCGCCAAAACCGCTATGGCGGACGATATGATCCTTCGCATGGTTCGCGGATACTACATGAGGGCGCATATGAGGTCAATCTAATGGCCTTTGCCCTTGAAGTATGCGCCCCGTTAATGTAATTGTCATGACGATGAACAGCGAGAACGAACTCTTCCTGAAGACCGCCTTCAAAATAGCGGCCAAGATTTCGGCAGCCGCCATCATGATCCACGCGGACCCCTTGGACGATATGGAGTTTGCCGATCCTGTTCCCAGGAAGCGCAAGCTCGTGCTCATCACCAGGAAGAAAAAACGGGAGGGCCTGGACGAGGACAAGGGCGCCCTCTTCTCCAAGGCCACCGCGGTCCTCACTCTTCCGCGAATAGCCCTCACCAGGGTTTCGCTCATCAAGATAGGCACGACCCTGGCGCTCTCGCAGGAGATCGTGAAGCCGGGCGACAAACTGGTGTTCGCCGTCGGCCCGGCAGACTCGGGGCCGCTGGACCTCATACAGTCGGTGGACACCTCCAAAGATTCGGAGCTCATATTGGGCCGCAGCGTGGCCAGGCTCTCCGAGACGGTGCAGCCCGAGCTCTTCCAGGCCGTGCTCAACCTCACCATCGAGCTGGCCGAGACAGGCCGCGAGGGGAAACCGCTTGGCACCATCTTCGTGGTCGGCGACCACGAGAAGGTGATGCAGCTCTCCAAACAGATGATCATGAACCCGTTCCGCGGCTACGAGGAGGAGGAGCGCAACATCCTCACCTGCTCCATGAAGGAGACCATGCGCGAGTTCGCGGCCATGGACGGCGCATTCGTCATCGCGGACGACGGCACGGTGCTCGCCGCCGGACGCTATCTCGGCGCGGCGACGGACGAGTCTCACCTGCCGCGCGGTCTGGGAAGCCGCCACATTGCCGCCGCGGGCATCACGACCTTGACCCGCGCCGTCGCGTTTGTTATATCGGAGTCCTCCGGGGACGTGCGGATATTCAAGGACGGCAAAATCATAATGCACATCGAGAAGGCCCCATCCAAAAAGTGATGATCGGAGCAGAGACACCATGTCAAGGAAAGAGCTGATGGAAAGCAAAGAGGTGAAGTTCGACGTGAGGCTGATCGAACGCGAGCTGAGGGAAGGCAAGATCAGCCGAAAGGATTACGAGGCCTATATTAGCAGCCTCGCCGACGACGAGTCCCGCGGGATGCTGGTCGAAATCCCCCGGGAAGGCGACGAAGAACCGGCCCAGGCGGAAGAGGGCCTCACCTTCACGCACGGCTAGCCCCCACTGATCTCCACCATCTCGCAGCCGAACGCCCCCGCGGCGGCGCGCACGATCGCGCGTTTGATCTGCCCAATATGCTGCGGCCGGCCGAGCACGCGCTCCATGGTCGTGACCCCCCTGTCGCTGATCCCGCACGCCACTATGTGCCGATAAGGCGCAAGGTCGCAGCTCGCGTTCAGCGCGAAGCCGTGCTGCGTGACGTTGTGGGAGATGTGGAGGCCGATCGCAGCGATCTTGTCGCAGCCGACCCAGAGGCCCGGATGATCCTTGTCGCGCGCGGCCTCTATGCCGAACCCAGCGAGCGCATCCATGAGCATCCCCTCGATCGCGCGCACGAACTCCTTCACGCCAAGCCCGATCGAGCCCAGATCAAAGATGAAATAGCCAACGACCTGCCCGGGGCCGTGATAGGTCGCCCTGCCGCCCCTGTTGGTGACGAAGAGATCTATCCCCTCCTTCGCGAGCTCATCCTCAGGCGTGAGCACGTCGGAGGAGATACCCCTCTTGCCCTGCGTGATCACCGGAAGATGCTCGAGCAGGAGCAAACGGTCCCGGATCTCTCCGGCGAGCCTCTGCCCGCGCAACCGTTCCTGCAGCGACCACGCATCGGCGTAGCGGACCGCGCCCAGGTCCTGCCATTCGATGATAGGTTTTTCGCGGCTCATCTGCTGTTGTAGCGCTCGTCGTGCATGCGCCTTCTGCGGAGGATCTCGAACCCGAGCATCATGTATCTGACGCCGCTTACGAGGATGAGAGCGGAGGTGACGATGACCGCGTAGATCAGCCAGACGGACAAGCGCAAGCCCATGAAGGCGAGCCCCGGGTCCATCTTCACCGCGAGCCCCAGCGCCGCCACCAGGAGCATGGAGAAGGTCGCTATCTTGGAGACCACGATCGCCCTCAGGGGAAGCTCCACCTTGGTCTTGGTGAGATAGATGATCCCGGTGACTATCATCAGGTCGCGGGCAAGGGCGAACAATACGAACCAAAAGGGAAGGATCTTCGCGACGCCGAGAGATATGAAACACGTCTGGATGAGCGCTTTGTCGGCTATCGGGTCGAGGAGCGCCCCCATCTTCGACGGGCTCTTGGTGAGCCTGGCGACGGTCCCGTCGATCAAATCAGTTGCGCCCGCCACGCAGAAGACGGCCAGCGCCCAGCCGTCCTGGCCGATGACGAAGAGGGCCAGAAAGACCGGCGTGAGCACAAGCCTGAAGATTGTGAGGACGTCCGCCGGCGTTACTCTCATTCAGTTCTCCCCCGTATCTTTATATTAAATACATGATCTCCGATACAATATCCAGAGGAAATGCCTGCGCACTATCGAACCGTAAATTCGCGATACCGGCCGCACTGCTTTTCGTGCAGCCTGCACTCGACCTTGATCCCCCTGGATCCGTACTTCACGGCGTCCACGTGGCCCACCCGATAGATCTCGGACAGCACGTCTCCCCTCTCCATCGGCAGGAGCAGAGTCACCTTTCTGAAATCGATCCTGAGATTGCGATCCAGCATATCGACGAGCTCGGGCAACCCCTCCCCTGTGATGGCGGATATGCGGACGGCGCGCTCGTCGCCCCGGTAATGGGACTGCACGCAGTCGCACTTGTTGACCGCGTCGATCCTGGGGCTCCCGGCCATGCCCAGTTCCGAGAGCACCTTCTCCACCACCTCCGCGTGGGCTCGCGCCTCTTCGTCGCTCGCGTCTATGACGTGGAGGAGCACGGCCGAGGAGGCCGCCTCCTCGAAGGTGGACTTGAAGGCCTCGATCAGCTGGTGGGGCAGCCTGCTTATGAAACCAACCGTGTCGGCGATCAGGATCTCCCTGCCCGAGGGCAATTTCATCCTGCGCACAGTGGGGTCGAGGGTGGCGAAGAGTTTGTCCTCCACGAAGACCCCTGCGCCCGTGAGCGCGTTCATGAGCGTGGACTTGCCCGCGTTGGTGTAGCCGACGAGCGAGACCATGGGCACGGGAACCGAGTCGCGCTTCGCCCTGTGCAACCTGCGATGCGAGCGCACGCGCTCCAGGTTGCCCTTGAGAAACGCGATGCGATCCTTCACCCTGCGGCGGTCGTATTCGAGCGCGGTCTCGCCCGGACCCCTGGTGCCTATCCTGCCCACCTGCTGCGAGAAGACCTTCCCACGGCCCACGAGCCTCGGCGCCAGATACTTGAGTTGGGCGAGCTCGACCTGCAGTTTCCCTTCCCTGGTGGCCGCCCTGCGCGCGAAGATGTCCAGGATCACCGCCGTGCGGTCGAGGACCAGGAGACCCATTCGATCCTCGAGATTCTTGTTCTGGACCGGGGTCAGCTCCCAATCCACCGCGACCAGGTCGGCCGCCGCCTCGGTTGCCAGGAGCGCGATCTCCTCCACCTTCCCCTTGCCGAAGAACGTGGCCGGATCGGCGCGGCGCACCTCCTGCGATATCCTTGCCGCCACCACACCGCCTGCGGTGTCGATGAGCCTGGCGAGCTCGTCCAGCGAGCGCTCCTTCACGGCGCGGTTCTGTTTGGGCCTGCCGACGCCCACTATGAGCGCGCGTTGCGGCTTCTGCCTGCGTGAGACGCTTCGATGTGCGCGCATCTTGGCCATTGAGGTCAGGACATGAATCGGGTCACGTTGTGCCCGAAGAGGCGGTTCACATCCGCGACCAGCTGCGGCGACGGCGAGATCTTGAGCTCGTCGGGCAGCGAGAGCACGGTCTCGGTGCGGTCCGGTATCACGAGGTGCACGAACCCGCGGCACTCGCCGGGGAAGCGCGCGATCACGCTCTTGAGCTGCGAAAGATGGCCGGGCGTCACCTCGGGCTGGGAGAGGAAGAAATGCACGCTCTTGGTGAGCCGCTGCGGGACCTCGTCGAGCAGCATCACCTCCCTGGCGATCACCTTCACGTTCTCGCCGTCGGCGTCCGTTGTACCTATGACGAAGAGCGGGCGATCCCCCTTGACGAGCTGAGAGCAGTTCGCGAACACGTCCGAGAAGAGCACCGTCTCCACCGAGCCCTTCAGATCCTCGATGGTCGCGAAGCACATGCGGTCCCCGCGGCGGGTGGTGATCTCGCGGAGCTTGTTCACGACCCCGCCGAAACGGACCTCGGCGCCGTCCCCCGCCTCGGCGATGGTCGCCATGTCGCAGCTCGCATACTGCCCAAGCATCTGCTCGTACTGTGCGAGCGGATGGCCGGTGATGTAAAAGCCGAGCGATTCCTTCTCATAGGCGAGCATCTGCCTCTCGCCCCATTCGGAGACGTCCGGCATCTCCGGCTCAGGCATCGCGCCCGCGCCCTGCGGCATCGAGTCGAAGAGCCCGGTCTGCCCGCTCTGCCGGTCGCGCTGCCTGGAGGCCGCCATCTCCATCGCCATGTCGAGCGCCGCGAGCATGGCCGCGCGCGGGACGCCGGCGAAATCAAAGGCCCCGCACTTGATGAGGCTCTCTATCACGCGCTTGTTCACGCGCCTGGTGTCGATGCGCTCGCAGAAGTCGAAGAGGGAGGCGAACCTGCCGGCCTCGTTCCTCGCCTGGACGATGCTCTCGATGGCTCCCTCGCCGACGTTCTTCACCGCGGCCAGCCCGAAGCGGATCGTGTTGTCCCCCACCACGGAGAAATCGCGGTCGCTCTCGTTCACGTCGGGGGGCAGGACTTTGATGTCGTGGGCGCGACAATCGTTCATGTACGCGAGTATCTTGTCCGTGACGTCCTTCTCAGAGGTGAGCAGGGCCGCCATGAACTCGGTGGGGTGATGCGCCTTGAGGAAGGCGGTCTGGTAGGCGACCATGGCGTAGGCCGCGCTGTGCGACTTGTTGAACCCGTACTCGGCGAACTTGGCCATGAGGTCGAAGATCTGCTCCGCCTTCGCCTTGCCCAGCCCGTTGGCCACGGCGCCGGTCACGAAGCGGTCGCGCTGCTTCTGCATCTCCTCGGGCTTCTTCTTGCCCATGGCGCGCCTGAGCAGATCCGCCTCGCCCAGGGTGTAGCTGGCGAGCAGGTTCGCGATGTGCATCACCTGTTCCTGGTAGACGATCACTCCGTAGGTGTCCCGGAGGATATCCTCGAGCTGCGGCAGTATGTGCCTGATCTCGGTGCGGCCGTGCTTGCGGTTGATGAAGTCGTCCACCATGCCGGAGCCTAAGGGGCCCGGTCTGAAGAGCGCCACCAGGGCCACGATGTCCTCGAACGCGGTGGGTTTGAGCTTCATCACGAGGTCGGTCATGCCGGAGCTTTCCAGCTGGAACACGCCCTGTGTGTCCCCCTCGGAGAGCTTCTCGAAGACCTTCGGATCGTCGAGCGGCAACGCGTCTATCTCGATCCTCTCGCCGCTCCTCTGCTCGATGATCTTTATCGCGTCCTCTATGACCGTGAGCGTCTTGAGGCCGAGGAAGTCGAACTTCACGAGCCCCATCTTCTCCACCGCCTTCATGTCGAACTGGGTCACCACCTCGTCCTTCGACCCGCGGTAGAGCGGCAGGAACTCGGTGAGAGGCTGGTCCGAGATCACGACGCCGGCCGCGTGCGTGGATGCGTGCCTGGGAAATCCCTCGAGCCCCCGCGCTATCTCCAGCATGTGCGAGACCCTCTCGTCCTTGCGCGCCATCTCCGAGAGGCGGGGCTCGATCTTCAGCGCCTCGTCCAGCGTCATGTCTATCGTGGCGGGGATGAGCTTGGCGATCTTGTCCACCTCGGCGTAAGGGATGCCGAGAACCCTGCCCACGTCGCGCACCACCGCGCGCGCCTTCATCTTGCCGAAGGTGATGATCTGGCCGACGTTGCCGTACTTCTTCGCAACGTAGTCGATGACCTCGCCGCGGCGGCGCTTGCAGAAGTCGATGTCCACGTCCGGCATGCTGATGCGCTCCGGGTTGAGGAAGCGCTCGAAGATGAGCCCGTGCTCGATAGGGTCGATGTTCGTGATGCCGAGGCAGTATGCGGTGAGAGATCCGGCGGCGGAGCCGCGGCCCGGCCCGACCGGCAGGTTCACGCTCCGCGCATAACCTATGAAGTCGGCGACTATGAGGAAGTAGCCGGCGAAGCCCATCTTCACGATGACCTTGACCTCCTCATCGAGCCTGGCCTCGTACGCCTTTCTCGTCTCGTCGCGGGCCTCGGGCCTGCGCTGAGATATCGAGGCGAACCTCTGCTCCAGACCCTGCCTCGCCCTCGCCTCGAGATAGGTGGCTAGATCCTGTCCCTCGGGCGGCACGAACTTGGGGAAATGGTAGGTCTTGAAGTCGAAATCGAGGTTGAGCCTCTCCGCGATCGCCACCGTGTTGGAGAGCGCCTCGGGGCAGTGGGAGAAGAGCTCGGCCATCTCTTCCGGGCTCTTGAGATAGAACTCCTGGCTGCCGAGCCTCATGCGCTCCGGGTCGTCCAGGTTCTTGCCGGTCTGTATGCACAGGAGCGCGTCGTGCGCAGCCGCGTCCTTGCGCGTGATGTAGTGGACGTCGTTGGTGGCCACGAGCCCGATGCCGAGCTCGCCGCCCAGCTTTATCAGCCCCCCGTTCACCCCCTCCTGGTCAGGGAGGTTGTGATCCTGGAGCTCCAGGAAGAAGCGGTTTTCAGGGAATATGGCGGCCAACTCCTCTGCCGCACCCTTGGCCGCATCCCAGTTGCCCGCTGCCAGGGCCTGGGCGACCTCCCCTTTCAAACACCCGGAGAGCACGATCAGCCCCTTGCTGTGCTCGCGTAATATCTCTTTATCAATTCGAGGCTTATAATAGAACCCCTCTAAATAACTTGAACTGACCAGACGACACAGATTCCGATATCCCTCCCTGTTTTTGCACAACAGGGTGATGTGGGAGAGCGACCCCTCCTGTCCCAGGTTCCTCACGAGCCTCGACCCCTTGGTCAAAAGATAGGCCTCACAGCCTATGCAGGGCTTCACCCCTGCCTTGGAAAGGGTCTGATAGAACTCTATGGCGCCGAAGAGGTTGCCATGGTCGGTTATGGCCAGCGCCGGCATCTTGAGCTCCTTGGCGCGATTGGCCAAGGCCTCGATGGGAGCCGCCCCGTCGAGGAGGCTGTAAAAGGAGTGCACGTGCAGATGTACGAAATTGGAGTGATACACAGCCCTCTATTCCCATTCTATGGTTGCCGGCGGCTTTGACGAGATATCGTAGACCACGCGGTTGATGCCGCGGACCTCGTTGATGATCCGGTTCGAGACGCAGGCCAGGAGATCATGAGGGAGCCTGGCCCAGTCCGCGGTCATGCCGTCGCTCGAGTTGACCGCCCTGACCGCGACCACCTTCTCATACGTACGCTCGTCGCCCATGACCCCCACGGAGTTTATGGGAAGGAGGACGCAGAAGCTCTGCCACAGGGAGTTATACAGCCCGGCGGCCTTCACCTCCTGCATCAGGATCTCGTCCGCGTCGCGAAGGAGATCCAGCCTCTCCTTCGTCACCTCTCCGATTATCCGCACGGCGAGCCCCGGGCCGGGGAACGGCTGGCGCTGTATGATCTCAACAGGCAGTTTGAGTTCGCGGCCCACCTCGCGCACCTCGTCCTTGAAGAGCTCGCGGAACGGCTCTATGAGTTTAAGCCCCATCTTCTCCGGCAGGCCCCCGACGTTGTGATGGCTTTTGATCACGGCCGACGGCCCCTTGAACGAGACGGATTCGATCACGTCAGGATAGAGCGTCCCTTGCGCCAGGAACGCTACGCCCTCGATGCGCTTCGCCTCCTCCTCAAAGACCGCGATGAACTCGGCGCCGATCGCCTTGCGTTTCGCCTCCGGGTCCTCGATGCCGCTGAGCCTCTTGAGGAAGCGCTGCTCCGAGCGCGCCACGTCCAGGTTGATCTTGAAGGAGCCGCGGAAAAGCCTCTCGACCCTGTCCACCTCACCCTTGCGCAGAAGGCCGTTGTCCACGAATATGCAGAAGAGGCGATCCCCTATCGCCCTGTGCAGGAGCACGGCGGCGACCGAAGAGTCCACCCCGCCCGAGAGGCCGAGTATCACCTTGCCCTCTCCGACCTTCTCGCGGATCTCGCGGACCTGCGACTCGATGAAGGACTCCATGGTCCATGTGGGTTTACATTTGCAGATGGAGAGCACGAAGTTGCGGAGGAGAACGACGCCCTCAGGCGTGTGCACGACCTCGGGATGAAACTGCACGCCGATCAGCCGATTCGCCTCATCGGCCATGGCGGCAAAGGGCGAGTTGGCGCTGTGTGCGATCGCGCGGAACCCGGGAGGAAGTGCTTCAACCTTGTCGCCGTGGCTCATCCACACGGGCATGGGCCAGACCTTCACGCCTGCGAGAAACGGGTGCGACTCCTCGGCCTGGATCAGCGCGTGCCCGTACTCGCGCTTGGGGGACTTCTCGACCCTGCCGCCCAGGATGTGCGCCATGGACTGCATGCCGTAGCAGATGCCCAGCACCGGCAGACCGAGCGAGAGGACCTCCGGGTCGAGCTTCGGAGCGGCGGCATCGGTCACGGACGCGGGCGAACCCGAGAGCACTATCCCCTTCGGCGCAAAGGCGCGCACCTTTTCGATCGGCCAGGTGCAGGGCCATATCTCGCAGTAGACCTTCTGTTCGCGGATACGGCGCGCGATCAGCTGTGTATACTGGGAGCCGAAATCCAATATCAGGATGCGGTTGGGATCCATCAAACGCCTTATTCCACCGAGTAATTCGGCGCTTCCTTGGTGATGATAACGCCGTGAACATGCGATTCCCGAAGACCTGCCGGAGTGATGCGCACAAACTTTGCGTCCGTGGAGAGCTCTCCGATGCTCCTGCAGCCTGCGTAGCCCATGCCGGAGCGGAGTCCGCCGATCATCTGGTGGAGCACGTCGCGGAGTTTCCCGCGATACGGCACGCGGCCCTCTATGCCCTCGGGCACCAGCTTGCCGGCGTCCTCCACGTCCCCCTGGAAATAGCGGTCCTTGCTCCCCTTCTTCATCGCCTCTATCGAGCCCATGCCGCGGTAGACCTTGTAGCTGCGGCCCTGGTAGAGGACCACCTCGCCGGGCGACTCGTCCGTGCCAGCGAACATGGATCCGATCATGACGGTCGATGCGCCGGCGGCCAGGGCCTTGACCACATCGCCGGAGAACTTCACCCCGCCGTCCGCGATCAGCGGCACGCCCTTCTTTCTCGTGTACGATGCGACGTTCGCTATGGCGGTCACCTGCGGCACGCCGCAGCCCGCGACGATGCGGGTGGTGCAGATGGAGCCCGGCCCCACCCCGACCTTCACAGCGCAAGCCCCCGCGTCGACCAGGGCCTTTGCGGCGTCCGGCGTCGCGATGTTGCCGCCGATTATCTCGAGTTTCGGGAACGCATCGCTGATCCTCTTCACCATCGCTATGACGCCGGATGAGTGACCGTGCGCGGTGTCGACCACGATGACGTCGACCCCGGCTTCGGCGAGCGCCTCTGCGCGGGCCATCTCCTTATCGCCGACTCCGACCGCAGCGCCCACCCGCAGCCTGCCCAGGGAGTCCTTCGCGGAATTGGGATTGAGCTTCGCGGTCTTGAGGTCGCGCGTGGTGATGAGCCCGATGAGCCTGCCGCTCGAATCGAGTATAGGGAGTTTCTCCACGCGCTTTGCGTTGAGCATGTTGCGCGCGTCGCTGAGCGTGACCCCCTGCCTTGCGGTGACGAGCCGATCGAGGGGGGTCATCATCTCGGCCACACGCCTTGAGAGGTCTTCCTCGAAGCGGGTGTCGCGGCGCGTGATCATGCCGACGAGCCGGCCCTCCTCGGTCACCGGAAAGCCGGATATGTTGTATTGCCGCGAAAGCCTCTCCAGCTCCTCGAGCGTCTTGTCCGGGGAGACCGTTATCGGCTCAGAGACGACGCCGCTCTCGAACTTCTTCACGCGCCTGACCTCGGCCGCCTGCGTGCCCGCATCCCAGTTCTTGTGGATGATTCCGATGCCGCCCTCCTGCGCCATTGCGATCGCAGTCGCCGACTCCGTGACCGTGTCCATGGCCGCTGAGACGAGCGGTATCGTGAGTTTTATCTCCGGCGTGAGGCAGGTGCTGATGTCGGCGTCTTTGGGGAGAAAATCGGACTGGCCCGGGACGATCAGTATGTCATCAAAGGTGAGACCTTCCTGTATGCGGTCGCCCAACATTGCGGGACCCTATATCTGCACAGCCGCCGATGTCAAGGGCTAGAGACGGTTGGGATCTCACTGACCCCTGCGCGGAGCGACTTCAGGGGCCAGATCGCCGGTCCTGCCCTCGTCGATTGCCGGCGGAACGTTGATCACGGCGCCAGACTGGGGCTGAGACTGGGCAGCGCCCTCAGACTCCTGCACAGGTTGATACACAGGCTGATAGACCGGCTGATAATAGGGCTGAGTGGGGATCGGCGCCGACTGCGGCATCGGCGCAGGTGCTGGGACGGGCGCCGGCGATGGGGCCGGGACAGGGGCGCTCGATTTCGGCGCCTCATAGATCGGCTCGAGCACAGGCTCATAGACCGGCTGGTAAACAGGCTCCATGAGCCTCTGCACCTTCGGCATATGGCCGCCGTAGCGCGCATCCGAGATCGTGAAGACCACCCTGCGGTTGAGCCTGCGGCCCTCTTCCGTATCGTTGGCGGCAGCCGGATCTGCGGAACCGTAGGCCACCGGCTGCAGTTCCACGCCGGGCCTGAGACCGTGCGAACGCATATATTCGATCACAACGCGGCACCGTTTGAGCGAGATCGTCTCGTTGGCGGAGGGGGTCCCGATCGCGTCCGCATGCCCGCCTATCTTCACGTTGCTGATCCAGGGGGTCGAATTGATGAACCTGATCACCTCTTCGATGCCGGGTATCGAATCGGAGCGGATCACGGAGCTGTTGAAATCGAAATAGACCGGCGTGAGCGTCTGTATCTCTCCGCCGCGTATCCCGCCGTAACGCTGGCTCTCGAGCATGGCCAGCCGATCCACCTCGCCCCAGTCGATCTCGCCGTAGGTGTCGACCAGCTCATAGTATTTCGGGCACGCCGGATCGTCCACGCCGCTCTTGAAATTCTCAGGCGGCGGGCAGGTCTTTGCGAGCAGCCTCGAATCCTCGAAGTCGTAATATTTGGGGCAGGCCTGGTCGTGTATCTGCGCGTTGAAGTTGGCCGGGTCGTCCGGACACACGAGGCTCATCTCCGCCAATCCCAACGAGACTATGTTGCGGACCTCTTCGGGCGAATAGAGTTCCGAGAGGTCGAAGACCTTGGGGCACGCCTGGTCGTGGTAGCGCGGATCGAAGTCCTCGGCCTTCGCCGGGCAACGCAGGACCAGCGTGGCCAGCTCCTTCAGTTCATAATACTTCGGACACGCGTCATCGTGAACACCCTCTTTCCACTCCGCCGGATCGGGCGGACAGTCCTTCGCAAGATTATAGAGTTGGCTCTTCGTGAATCCGGCATATGCGGAGGAGCACAGCGGGCCCCGCGTCATCTCCTTGGCCTTGAACTTCGGCGTCATCAGCCTGTACTTGGCGCCCAGCACAGAGCGAAACCTGGCGCCCTTGACGCCGCAGATAAGACACGTGCCGAAGCCTGCGTGCAGCGTGACGCCTGTCTGCTTCACGTTCCAGCGCACTCCGGCCATGGCTTCGGTCGGGTTGTTGTCCACGTTGCTGAAGAGATTGGAGAAGCTGCCCTCGGCATTTACCTCGCCGAACGCGTCGATGCCGTAGTCGAAGTTTCCCTCAGCGCCCAGGCCCACGAGGAACTTATGCTGGAGGGAGACGTTGGAGGCCGTGGTCTTCTTGCCCCCCTGGTACCCCAGGTTCAGCGTCATCCCGAACCTGGGATGTATCCTCCCGTCCAGCACCGCGACGAGACCGCCGGTGAAGCCCGGTTCGCCCACGAAATGCGAGGACTTTCCGGTCGGGAAGGTGATGAACGGCACGAAGGCGAGCCCTATGTGTTTGCGACACGCATCCAGCACCCTGGCCTTGGCCTCGAGCCTGATGTCGCCCATATCCATGACATTGCTTCTGGTTGCGCCGGTCGTGTACGGATCGAGCAGCGAGTTGATGAGCACGAACGGGACGTCCACCCCGAACTCCAGGAAGTCCAACGCCCCGATGGCGGCCACGAAATCGGCCGCGAGCATGTTGTTGATGACCTTCTGCGTGGGCTGAGTGCCGAAACGCACGTTGAGCGGATCGTAAGCGTAATCGAAATAGAGGCCCGCGTCGAACTGCAGCGCACGCAGCGTCTGGGTGTCATAGAGCATGAGATACGTGTTCGGGCCTGTGGCGGGCCTGAAGAACCTTGAGTTGAAGGTGAGGCTGTCGGCAAATGAGGCGGCGGAGGGCAGCGTCGCGGCAGCGACAAGAACGGCGGATAAGACCGTTTTCCTGATCGAAAACATGCTTCAAATTACCAAATGTGCGTCAATCTGGCAACCGATTTGCCGGACTTCTTCGGTTTCTTCTCCTTCTCATGCCTGCGTTCGACCTTGAACGAATAGAGCTTGCCCGAGTTGCTGAGCATATAGACCTTGTTCTCATGCACGAACGGGTCGCCGAAGCTCCCCTTCTTCACGAATCGCTCGTAGGCGATGTCCCCTGTCTCGCTCTCGATTATGAAGATCTTGTCGGTCGTGGAGACCACCGCGATAAAACCCTGGCCCGCAGCCGGCGAGGATATGGCCGGTTTCTCAAGATCCTGCTGCCAGAAGATCTTTCCGGTTGCGGGATCGAGCGCGTACAGGCTCCCTCCGCCGGAGCTGTAGAGCCTCCCCTCGTGCACCCGGATGTCGCCGACGCCGCCCCCCTCGCTGGTCCAATCCACGGAGCCGCTCCCCGGGTTGAGCGCATAGAGCGCGCCGTCCGCCGAAGCGGTATACAGCCTGTTCTCGTAGAGCAACGGCGTGCTGTCCACGTCGTAGACCATCTCGCGCATGTTGCCCAGTTTCCTGACCCACGCGATCGATCCGTCCGATTCGCGGATGGCGCGGATATCGCCGGTCGAGGTGCCCTGGTATATCAGCCCGTTCGAGTAGACGGGCGCGGCGGCCCTTCTCACGGAGAAACCGAACTCCCTCTCCGAGGTGTCAGTGTGCCAATGCTCCGAACCGCTCCCCGCGTCCAGGGCGTAGAGCCTGCCCGACATCGTGGAGACATAGACCCTGCTGCCGGCGACGAGCGGCGCGGCGAGTATTTCGGTGTCGAGCTTCTGGCTCCAGCGGACGGCGCCGTCCTCCGCGTTGAGGGAATAAAACACCCCCTTGGCATCGCCCACGAAGACGCTGCCCTCGGAATACTCGGCCCTGGACTGCACGGGCCCCTCCGTCCTGATCTCCCACAGTTTCTTCGCCCGCGGAAGCGCGAAGGCGTAGAATCTGCCGGCATCCGCGCCTATGAAGAGTTTGCCATCGGCCACGAGAGGCGTTGAGAACTGATACGGCTTCTTGTTCCAGAAGGAAGACTTCTTGAGGCTGGATATGCGGTCCTTGCTCACCTTCCAGCGGCGAGGCGCCTCTCCCGTGAGGCCCGATGCCCGCCTCTGCTCGTTGCGCCTCTGCGATTCCTGGCTCGTGAAGTGGCGCTTGTACGGCTGATGCTCCGCGATCGCCGCAGAGGAAAGAGCGAAGGCGCAGATCGCCGCAGCGAGAGCGACCGACATCGCCGTCGTCAGATGTGTCCGTTTGCCGTAAGCCATAGCAGGCGCTCCTCGCTGACCGCACGGACGCCCTTGTCCTGCTCCCCGGCATCCTCGATGATCATCTTGTAAAGGTCCTCAGCCGCCTTGTAGTCGCCGACCTTCTCCAGGCACGAGGCAGCCATGAGCTCGCTCGCCTTTGATATGAGGTTGGAGGGATCGGCCGCGGCCTTTCGATAGATGTCCGCAGCGGCGGCGGGGTCGTCGTTCGCCAGCTTGATCTCCGCGAGTTTGTGAAGCGCCGCGATGCGCAGCATCGGCTGGTTCCTGGAGCCGTCGGACAGCTTGAGGAACTGTTCCTCCGCCTCCGCGTTCTTGCCTTCGGACATATAGTAAAGCCCCAGGTCCATCATCGCCTTCTTGCCGGCGAAGTATCTGGCGTAGCTCGATGCTACCTCCTTGAGTTTCTCCACCCTCTCCGCAGAGGCCGCGGGCAGACTCTCCGCCTCGTAGAGCGCGTCGGCCGCGGACATGGAGCGATGCCTGCCGTAGGCCGTAGCTCCCATCATCACCGCCATGACCAAGAGCGCGACCGCGCCCAGCTCAAGCACGGAGACCCAGTGATGTCTGATCCAGATCAGCGCGTGGACCGTCCAGTCCTTGAATTCGTCGTGAGGCTTGTTCTTTCCCCTGGGGAGTCTCTTGTAGGTTGCGATGGCGCACCTCCGCGGTCTCTGTTTTTGACATCGGGCGACTACCAGAGGGGGTGCGCGATGTCAATGCGATCGGCCGATGCCGGATTACGGCGGCGTCCGCCCGGCGCTACGCCTGCGCTTTCGATCCGTTTCGCCGGTGAAACAAGCGGCGCGCCTGCATGGCCGCGACTATCTCCGCCGAGAAGAGCATGAGCGCGGAGAGGTAGAATATCCAGACCACGAAGAGAACGACGGCGGCAAGCGAGCCGTACACGACGTTATAGCGCTGCATCGAGAAGGCGAGATACGCGGTGAAAAGCCACTTCGCCGCGCCGATGCCCATCGAGAAGAAGGCCCCGCCGACCACCGCGTACCGTATGAAGACCTTCTGGTTGGGGACCACGACCACCATCATGAGATAGGCGAGGAACGAGACCAGGAAAAAATACACCCTCCCGTTCATCATCCCGGAGAGCGGGATCGCGAAACCGTATCGCTCGAGCAGTCCCGCGAGGACCCGGAGCATCGTGGGCAGCGAGAAAAGGAGCGTGACCCAGAAGATCAGCGCGATGGCGAGCAGGCGCGAATGGAAGAAGTTGCGCCTGTTCGCGGTCTTGAAGATCGCGTCCAGCGCGAGCTCTATCGAGCTCACGAGTATCGTGGAGATGAAGACCAGCGCGAAGATCGAGAAGATGCCGAGCGAGGCGCGCTGGTCCAGGACGGACTGGAGGTTGGCCACGAAGAGCTCCTTGCCGACCGGGAGCACGTCCGCAGCCACCTCCACTATGCGCTGAAGCGCCTCCTGCGAGGCACCCAGGAAATAGCCGGCGATGGAGACCATGAACATGCCGATCGGTATGACGGCGAGGAGCGCGCAGAAGGATATGCTCTCAGCCATCAGCAGGCAGCGGTCCTGGATAAAGGATTTTATGACGCTGAATATGAATCTCATCCTGCGCCTTTCACTTCCTCTTCATCACGATCCGAACAGGGATACCCTTCACGCCCAGGGCCTCCTTGAGTTTGTTGATGATGTAGCGCCTGTACGTGTAAGGGACGGCGGCCGGATAATTCGAAAAGAGCGCGAACGTGGGCGGTTTCACGCCCACCTGAGTCCCGTAGTATATCTTGACCTGCTTCCCCTTGTGCACCGGCATGTGGTGAGCGGCCAGCGCCTCCTCGATCACCCTGTTGAGCGCCGAGGTCGAGATCTTCGTCGACAGGGCCTTCTCGATGCCCGAGATCTGCTTGAATATCTTGAGGCAGTTGTAGCCGGTCTTCGCCGATATCGGGAGGGTCGCCACCTCGCCCTGCTGCCCCAGGGCGTCGGCCAGATTCTGCTGGTACTCCTCCACTCCCGTCTTCACCTCATCCCATTTATTGATGAGCAGCACAACCCCCTTGCCCTCCTCGGCTATGAATCCCATGAGGTGGGCGTCCTGCCTCGTGAATCCCTCCCTCCCGTCGATGAGCTGGAGCACGACGTCGGCCCTGTCTATGGTGCGAAGGCTCCGCATGGCGGTGAACTTCTCGACCCGCTCCGCCAGGCCCCAGCGGCGACTCACGCCCGCCGTGTCGATGAAGACGTATTTCTTCCCGTCGAATTCCACCTCCACGTCTATGGCGTCGCGCGTGGTCCCGGCCTTCTCGTGGACCACCACCCTGGGCTCGCCCGCGAGCCTGTTGACCAGCGTGGACTTGCCCACGTTCGGCCTGCCCACGACCGCGATCTTGAGCCCCGGGGCGGCCTCATCGGACGGCGCCCCCTCGTGAGGCAGTCTTCGGAAGAGCTCGTCCAGGATATCGTCCACCCCCCTGCCGTGTTCCGATGAGACCGGGAAGAGATCGCCCGCCCCGAGCTCGTGGTACTGCGCGAGCATCGACTCGTGCGACGCCTCGTCGATCTTGTTGATCGCGAAGAGCACCGGCTTTTTCACGGAGCGGAGCTTATTCACTATCTCGTGATCGTCGGAGGTCGGCGGATGCTGGCCGTCGAAGAGGCATATCACCGCGTCCGCCTCCTCTATCGCGTGCAGGCTCTGTTTGGAGATCTCGTGCTCGAGGTCGGCGGCAGGATCGAGGTCCAGCCCTCCCGTGTCGACGGCGATGTACTCCCGGCCGAGCCACTCCGCGTCAGCGTAGTGGCGGTCGCGCGTGATGCCGGGCTCATCGGCAACGATCGCCCTGGTCGCGCCGACCAGGCGGTTGAAGAACCTCGACTTGCCCACGTTCGGCCGGCCGACTATGGCGACTATAGGTTTCATTGAGGAGTGCGCCTCCCTATCACAAAACCCGACGATCTTTCAAGGAGTTTGGCGTCTCACCCCTATGCGGCCCAAAAGCCTCAGGAGCCCGTCGAGCGTGGTCATGGGATGAGGCGGACAGCCTGGGATGTAGAGATCCACGGGCAGGAGGGAGGCTACGCCGTCGGAGGCCTCGGGATGCCCTGAATACGGGCCTCCGGATATCGCGCACGCGCCGGAGGCGATGACGATCTTCGGCGCGGGGACCGCCTCATAGCTCTTCTCGAGCGCAAGCCTCATGTTCTTCGTGACCGGACCTGTGACGAGCAGTCCGTCCGCATGGCGAGGCGAGGCGACGAACTGGATGCCGAACCGTCCCATGTCGTATGCCAGAGTACCCAGGACGTTCAGATCCGCCTCGCACGCGTTGCATCCGCCGGCGCTCACCTGCCTGAGGCGCAGCGACCTCTTGAAGAGACGCCTCATCTCATGCTTCAGCGCCTCGACCTTCGGGGCCTCGTCCGTGAAGAGCAATGACGGGCGATCCGTGGCCGCCAGCCGATACTCCTGCGTAAAGACTATGGCCCCGTTCGGGCAGGAGCGCGAGCACTCCCCGCAGAAGAGGCATCGGCCCAGATCGATCCGCGGGCCGCCCTCCCCAATCGAGAGCGCGCCGACCGGACATGTCCGCTCGCATCCGGCGCATCCCTTCTGACAGCGCGACGCATCTATGCGCGGCAGGCCGCGAAACCTGTCGGGCATCGCGGGCTCCTGCCTGGGATACGGCATCGTGCGATAGCCCTGTCTGATCCTCGATCGGATGATATCGAACATATGCGCCTCAGAGATCGTGACCGCAGTACGACAGATTGAAGCTCTTGTTGCAGAGCGGGAAGTCTGAAATCTCTCCGCCCCTCATCGCCATCGCCAGCCCCGCCCAATTATGGAACGACGGATCGATCACCTTGTACGTCGAAAAACGCCCTGCCTTGTCCGTGGCCGCGACGTGGCAGATCTCGCCGCGCCACCCCTCCACGAGCGAGACGACAAGCCTCCTCGGGGAGAGCGGCCCCTCTTCGGCGCGGATCAGGCCTCCGGCGAGCGCCGTCGCCTGCTCCCTGACAAAGGCGGCTGAGCGCATGACCTCCAGCCAGCGGACGAACGCCCGCGCGAACACGTCGCCTGAGCTCATGCTCGACACAGGGATACGGAAGAACCGATAGATGCCGGAGGGGTAATCCTGGCGCACGTCGCGCTCGACCCCGCCGGCGCGCGCCGCAGGCCCCACGAGGCCGAGCGCGTCGCTCGATGAGCGCGAGACGGTCCCGGTTTCCTCGAAACGCGCGAGCACCGACGGCGTCTCCCAGAGCAGCTCCACAGCAGACGTGAGATCCGACATGATCCTGTCGAGGCGCGCGAGCATCTCGTAGATGCGCGCGTCATCCAGATCGAAGAGCACGCCGCCCGGCCGGATGAGACCGCGGCCGAATCGGCTTCCGCAGAGCAGAGCGGTGAGGTTGAGCAGATCGCCGCGCAGCCGGCCGCAATACGCGGACGTGGGCAAGAACCCGACGTCACCGCCGAGCGCGCCCAGATCGCCCGCATGGTTGGCCATGCGCTCCAGCTCCAGGGCGATGCCGCGAATCCCCTGCGCGCGCGGCGGGGCACCCCTCTTCGAGAGCGACTCCACGGCATGGCAGAAGGCGAGCGCGTGTCCCGCGGTCGTATCGCCCGCCGCGGTCTCCATCAGATGAATCGTCCGCGGGTTCGGAGCGCCGACGAGCGCGCGCTCGACGCCGCGGTGCTGGTAGCCAAGCGCGATCTCCAGGTGCATCACCTCTTCGCCGTTGCACTGGAACCGGAAGTGCCCCGGCTCGATCACGCCGGCGTGCACCGGACCCACGGCGACCTCGTGCACCTGCGGGCCCTCCACGCGGAAGAAGTCGCCGATCGCCGGGAATTCGCTATGCGCAAACCTCACCGGTTTGAGCCACGGGTGCCCGATCGGCAGCACTCCGAAGCGCTCCGCTATCTCCCTCTCGAAGAGGTGCGCCTGCGGACAGCCCGGAGTGAGGGAAGGATAAGAGCCGCTCACCTGCGAAGAGAGGATCGAGAGACGGCCCTCTGCATCGTCCCCGACCACGGCGACCAGTTCGAGCGCGTTTTCCTTGATAGGAACACCGAAGAGCGCGCACAGCCTTCCGCCGGAGATTACCGCCTCGGCGACTTCGTCGCGAAACGAAACGATGGGGAGGCGCGGGATATCGTCCGCGCCGACCGCTTCGTTGTTGTGCGCCGTGAGCGCGACCTGCGTCATACGCCCCCCACCGCGGCGGCCGCAGCCTTGAGCAGATCCGCGAGCCTCGAAGGCACGAAGAGCCCTAGCGCCAGGACCGCGGCGGCCAAGATCGCAGGCGGAATCACCGCCAGCGCCGCCTCGCGCCGGTCGGCCTCTTGCTTCTGACCGCTGCCCTGCGCCATGCGCAACATGGCGACCGCCATCCCGGCAAACGCTATGGCCAGGAAAACAAGATAGAGGACAGCGACGACGAATCTCCCTTGGCCGAGGGCCGCGGAGAGAATCGTGAACTCGCTGAGGAATGTGGCGAACGGCGGCGAACCGGTGATCGCGAAGAGACCCGCCACCCACAGGATGCCGCTCATCGGGAGCCTCCTGAGGAGCCCGCTGACCTCGGCCGCGTGTTTGGTGCGGTACGCGGAGAGTATGTTGCCGGCCACGAAGAAGAGCATCCCCTTGGCCAGCGAGTGGTTGATCGCGTGGAACATCGACCCGAACACGGCGACCCCGCCGAGGCCCACGCCCACGGCGAGGATCCCCATATGCTCCACGCTGGAATAAGCCAGCAGACGCTTGTAGTCCGGCTGCCCCACGATGAAGGTCGCGGCCATCGCCATGGAGAGCAGCCCCAGGAGCAGGAGCATCTCCTGTCCGAAGAGGGCCAGACCCGCCGCCGCGAGCACCTGCTGGGAGCGAAGGATCGCCAGGAAGGCGCAGTTGAGCAAGGCGCCCGAGAGCAGCGCTGAGACGACCGACGGCGACTCGCTGTGCGCATCCGGCAGCCAGGTGTGCATCGGCGCCAATCCCATCTTCGTCCCGTAGCCCACGACGAGCAGCACGAAGGCGGCCTTGAGCCACGTTGCGTTCATCGCCCCCATCCGCGCCCGATCGATCAGCTCGGCGAGCAGCATCGAACCGCCCGCGCCCTGCTGCGGCTGCGCGACCGCGAGGAAGAAGTTGCCGAGCAGGGCCAGCGCGATGCCGACCGAGCATATGAGCAGATACTTCCACGCCGCCTCGAGCGAGCGGCGGTGGCGGTGGAAGAAGATCAGCGGCGCGCTGGCGAGAGTCGTCGCCTCCACCGCGACCCAGAGGATGCCGAACTGGCGGCTTACGCAGACCAGCGTCATCGTCGCGAGGAAGAGCAGCATGCAGCCGCAGAAGGTGGCCTCCGGCGCATTCGTGAAGAGAAAACCCTCGTCGAAATCCGTCCGGCGCACAGCCTCGGCGCGGAGGCCGACGCGATAGATCGATGCCATGAGGAAGAGGAGGCTCACGATGCTCAGGAAGAGAAGCCCCAGGGCGTCCAGCGCCAGCCATCCGCCGAGCGCCGGCGAAGGCGCGGAACACCAGCAGAGGACGGTGAGCAAGGCATGCGCCGCGCCGGCCGCGATGAGCAGGGCGCGGTTCAGCCAGGGCAGCTTCACGAAGAACGCGACGAAGCCCGATATCGTCGGTATGGCGAGCAACGCGAGGATCATGGGTTCCAGTCCTTGAGCGCCGAGAGTTGATCCACGTCGATAGCCTCGAACGCCCGATGCATGTAGAAGATCGCCACCCCCATCACCAGCACGGCCATCAGTGCGTCGATCAGCACGCCCAGCTCAACGAGAAGCCCGGTGCGGATCTCCATCGCAAAGCCGAAGGCGAATATGCCGTTCTCCAGCACGATGTAGCCCAAAAGCTGCATCAGCGCCTTGCGGCGCGAGACGATGAGCAGGAGCCCCGTGAACATCGTGGCCAGGGCGGCCGGAAGCGCCAGCGGGGAGACGAAGATTTCCGGGAGCGGCGCGCGCGACGAGATCCACAGGGCGAAGCCGAGCAGGACCATGCCCGCGACGATCGAATACGAGTATCCGAGCAAGGGCTCGGACTCGCGGCGCACCCCGGTACCGCGCAGCGCGCGGAAGAGAAGCCACGGAAAGGCCAGGCCCTTGAGGCCCGCGCTGGCCGCGGCGAGTCCGATCTCGCGCAGCGTCGGCGCGCCGGATGCCGCGAGGATCGGAAGCAGGCTCAAGATCACCCCCTGCGCCGCGACGATGCGCACGCAGGCGCGCACCCTCCCGGTTCCCAGGAGCATCAGGTTCTGCAAGAGCAAAACGACCAGCACGATCCCAACCCATGAAGCCACGATTCACCTCATCAAAAACGAGAGTATCAGCGCCAGCATCGCCAGCGCGATCGCACCTGTGAGCAGCTGCGGCACGCGCACGAGCTTGAGCCTGGCCATCATCGATTCCACGAGCCCAACGGCGATTCCAAGCGAGAAGACCCCTGCGACATGCAGTGCCAACGCCGCGGCCGGGGAAGCGCCCAGCGCAGGGAGCGCCGCCCCTGCGATCAGCGACGCGAAGAGCCAGAGTTTGAGCGAAGCGCTCCACGTTATCAACGCGAGGTCGGGCCCGCCGTGATCGAGCACCATGACCTCGTGGATCATCGTGAGTTCGAGGTGGGTCGTCGGGTCGTCCACAGGTATGCGGGAGTTCTCCGCCAGCATGACCACGAACATGGCCGCGATCGCGAGAGTCAGCGTAGCGCCGGACGAGCTCCAGAGCGTTGCGCCCGCGGCGCCGAATATCCCGCTGAGCGAGGAGCTCTGGGCCAGGCGCGCCAGCGCCGCCAGCGCCAGCAGGAGCACCGGTTCCGCGAGCGCGGAAAAAGCGGCCTCGCGCGAGGCCCCCATGCCCTCGAAGCTCGATCCGGTGTCGAGCGCGGCGAGTATGGTGACGAACCGCGCCAAACCGAAGAGATACGCGAACAGCACCAGGTCGCCGGGGAACGAGATCAGCGCGGAGATCCCGCCGCAGGGCATCAGGATCGCGGCCGCCATCGCCGCCGCGATCGTCGCGGCGGGTCCGAAAGGAAAGAGCCAGGTCGTGGTGCGGCTGATCGCCGCGCCCTTGTGCATAAGCTTCCATAGATCGAAGTAGAGCTGCAGCACCGGCTGCCCATGGCGGCCTGCGATCACGGCCTTGACGCGGGTGATCACGCCCACGAGCAACGGCGCCAGAAGAAACATCAAAAGGATGTGAATCCATGAATAAGCCATCAACGTCCCCCGAACGCCCAGAGCAGGAGCACGATCAGCGCGACCGCTATATATAAGATATACAGATGCACGTTGCCGTGCTGGATCACGCGCAAACGCGCCAGCGCGGAGGCCACAGCCGAGAAGATCGGATCGAAGAGGCCCTCCCTCGCCACGTCGCGCGCGTGCGATGCGAATGCGGCGCGCTGCGGAAAGAGGCCCTGCGGCGCTTCCCTCTCCTCATGGATATTGAGAAGCATCCCGAAGGAGTTCGTCAACGGCTGGGCAAAGGACGATGCCGTGTACTGCATGCTGGGCGCGGGCCGCGCGTAGCCGCAGTCCCAGGTCGCAGTGCGCGTCACCGCCCGGCGCGCGAGGAGCCTTCGCCTGAGCGACAACGCCGCGCAGGCGATCGCGATCAGCGCCGCGAATACGACGACGAGCTTCGCGAGGATTGCGGCGGCTTCGGCAAGCGCCGACGGAGCAGCCCCTTCGGCGAAGCCCGCCGCGACGCCGACGGCGCCCCCCAGCAACGGGACCACGGCCGGAGCAGCGAGCCCGATGCAGAGGCATGCCGCGGCCAGGATCATCATCGGCGCGAGCATGGGGATCGGCGCTTCCTGAGCGCGGGCCGCCTCATCGCATCGCGGCTCGCCTAAGAAGATCGTGCCGAAGGCCTTGGTGAAGCAGGCGGCCGCGAGCCCGCCGATCAGCGCCAGCGAAGCGATGACGATCAGCGCGGGGAGCGCGCCGTAGATCGTCGCACCCGGAGTCACCAGGATCGCGAACGCGCCGAGATAGATGAGAAACTCGCTGACGAATCCGTTCAGCGGCGGTAGGCCCGAGATCGCCGCCGAGCCGACGAGAAACGCCGCCGCGGTATGCGGCATGCGCTTCAGAAGCCCGCCGAGCCGGTCGATCTCGCCGGTGCCCGAGGCGCGGATCACGGCGCCTGCACCCAGGAAGAGCAGCACCTTGAAGATCGCGTGGTTG
>JBAZOP010000005.1 GCA_041648665.1 bacterium
AGCTCGCGTATCGCGAGAAGGGCAACGTGGACGAGTTCGTGGATTCCGCCGAGAAGATCATATTCGACGTCGCCCAGAAGCGCATCCGCCAGGGCTTCGCGAGCGTGAAGGACATAGTCAAGGCGAGCTTCAAGGCCATCGAGCAGCTCTACGAGCGCAAGGAGCTGCTCACCGGCGTGGCCACCGGCTATCGCGAGTTCGACAGGCTGACGTGCGGGCTCCAGAGATCGGACCTGATCGTCATCGCCGGCCGTCCCAGCATGGGAAAGACCGCGCTCGCGCTCAACATCGTGGAGCACGCGGCCATAGAGAACGGCGTGAACTGCGCGGTCTTCTCGCTCGAAATGTCCAAGGAGCAGCTCGTGCAGCGCATGCTCTGTTCACGCGCGGAGGTCGACGCATCCAAGCTCAGGGGAGGGTTCCTCGCGGAGAGCGACTGGCCGAGGCTCACCAGGGCGGCGGGACTTCTCTCCGAAGCGCCGGTATTCATCGACGACACGCCGGCGCTGAACGTGCTCGAAATCAGGGCCAAGGCGCGCAGGCTCCAGAGGGAGCACGGGCTGGGGCTCATCGTCGTCGACTACCTGCAGCTCATGCGCGGAGTCGGCCGCATCGAGAGCCGCGAGCGCGAGATCTCGGAGATATCGCGTGCGCTCAAGGCCCTGGCGAAGGAACTGGCGGTCCCGGTCATGGCGCTCTCGCAGCTCAACCGCGGCGTGGAGGCGAGGCAGGACAAGAGGCCGCAGCTGGCCGACCTCCGCGAATCCGGCGCGATCGAGCAGGACGCCGACGTCATAGCCTTCATCTACCGCGACGAGATGTACAACCGCGAGAGCCAGGACAAGGGCAAGGCCGAGGTCCTCATCAGCAAGCAGCGCAACGGCCCCACCGGCAGGGTGATGCTCGCCTTCCGCAGCCACCTCACGCGCTTCGACGACATCGCGCACGGCCCGGACGACTACGTCGCGCCGACGGCCATGCCGGCGGACGAGGAGCCCGCTCCGTTCTGATCGATTCTAGTAATGTACTCCGACGAACCCCATGCCGGTGAACGACGGTTGGAATCCACCCTTGTACACGAGCGTGTCTGGCACGCCGTTCACGGTCTGCCTGATTTCGTCGTAAAAGAAGAGATCCTCCTGCAGGTCTATGCCGAAAAAGAAATACTTCTTCCAGATGAACGCTATTCCACCCCCGACTGATGGTCCGTAGCCGATGCTCGTCTTCTTGCCGGTGCCCGTGCTGGGCGTATCCGGCAGCACCGACGCCTTGAGTCCTGCGCCGGCCTTGGCAAAGGGGAGCATGCGGAACGTCGGGAAATCGGTCAGCGCGTCGAGGATCAGGAAATATTTGGTGGTCACTACCGCGGAGCCGTAGTGCACCCGCCTCCCGCTGTTTTCGTTCGTGGAGTAGAGGCCCTGCAGCTCGGTGGAGAACCAGTCGTAGATGTTCCATCCGAAGATGAAGCCGAAGGCGGGCTCGAACTCAGCTGCTACCTTCTCTCCCGTGACCTGGTCGGTGTCGAATTCGGTCTGCGCGGCGCCCGCCTCGATCGCGAGATAGGGGCCCACGTTGAAGCCCTTCTCCGGCCTGGCCTGTGCGGCCGAGGCCGCGAGTATCGTGAGCGCTATGATCAGGACCTGGATGCGACGCATTGCCTGATTCTTATCATTTGGCCCTCAAAACACAAGCCGGAGCTCCGGGTCCTTGTAATGCGCCGCAGCCTCTGTTACATGGGCAGGGATGAAGATCGTGCTGGCCACGAGAAATGAGGGCAAGGTCAAGGAGCTCAGGCATATGCTCGATGGCATGGATGTCGAGTTCTCTTCGCTCGCCGATCACCCTGAGGTCCCGGAGATCCCGGAGGAGGGCGCGACCTTTCTGGCCAATGCCAGGATCAAGGCGCGCGCGGTCTGCGAGATCACGGGCCAGTGGGCGCTCGCCGACGACTCCGGGCTTGCGGTCGAGGCGCTCGGCGGCGCGCCGGGGGTCAATTCAGCGAGATACGCGGGTAAGCAGGGGGACTACAGGGCGAACAACGAGAAACTTCTCAAGGAGATGGACGGCGTGCCTGACGGCAAGAGGCAAGCCGCCTTCGTCTGCTTCATGGTGCTGGCCGGCCCTGGCGGCGAGGAGTATGACGTTCAGGGTCGTTGCGAGGGCGAGATCCTGCGCGAGTATCGAGGGAAAGAGGGCTTCGGCTTCGACCCGCTCTTCTTTGTCCCTTCCGAGGGCAAGACCATGGCCGAGCTTTCGATGGGGCGCAAGAATGAGATCAGCCACCGCGGGAAGGCCTTGGCCAGGATGAAGGAAATATTGAAGGAAATTCTGAAAAGCTGACTTCGCTGTCGGGGTGAGAGGATTCGAACCTCCGACTTCCTGGTCCCAAACCAGGCGCTCTAAACCAGGCTGAGCTACACCCCGTAAATCGTGCGCGCCCAGCAGGATTCGAACCTGCGACCCCCGGCTTAGAAGGCCAGTGCTCTCATCCGCTGAGCTATGGGCGCGTTTTCAACACAGCGTGAATATCCTAATGATCAGGGCGCTGCAATATGCAAAAAAGGCGCCCGTACGGAGCGCCTTTTTCACAAACCCTTTGAGAGTTGAACTTAGCAAACCCAATCCTTCAGCTGCTTGCCCGGCTTGAAGCGCGGTACATTGCGAGCCTTGATGTTGATCACCGCGCCCGTCTGCGGGTTGCGCCCCGTGCGCGCCCGACGCTTGGATACGTAGAACGTACCAAAGCCCGTCAGCGTGATCTTATCCTTTTTGCGCATGCACTTCGCGATGTTCTGAGTCACCGTGTTGAGGAGCTGCTCCGCCAGCGACTTGGAGATCTTGCAATCCTTCGCCACGTAATTGATCAGTTCGGCCTTTGTCATGTTGTCACCCCCTTTCACCGAGTAGATTCAGAGGGCGGCAGCTGTAAATGCTTGTTGGGCTTGCATCAGCCGCCATCCGTGGCCGTCAATCTACTTTTCGTGACACGGCATGTCAAACAAAAATGATGCGGCCGATGCAGATTTTCAGCACATCAGCGGGCGCGAGCGTCCGAAGGAGGAGGGGTTCAAGGCTCGGCGGTCGAGGCCGCGTTTGACGGCAAAGCTTTTATTTATCGGGTTCTTATGGCGACGCCGTCGTCCTGAAATACGTTGACTTTTGAACGATCGGTGTGCAGAATTCCCGCGAAATCAGAGGCGGCCGGGCGAGGCCCGGGCCGCCCGTTTCTCATCGGCACGATCCAAAAATCCCTTCGGGAGGAAGAATCCAGATGAACAACGCGGCACAGGTAATACCGATCAACATAGAAGACGAGATGAAGGGCTCCTACCTCGACTACGCGATGAGCGTGATCATAGGCCGCGCCCTCCCCGACGTGCGCGACGGGCTCAAACCCGCGCATCGCAGAATACTCTACGCGATGTACCGCGAGGGCCTGCTCTCCAGCAGGCGCTTCTCCAAGTGCGCAGGCGTGGTGGGCGAGGTCTTGAAGAAATATCATCCCCACGGAGACGCGGCCGTCTACGACACCCTGGTTCGCATGGCGCAGGACTGGAACATGCGCTACCCGCTCATAGACGGGCAGGGAAACTTCGGCTCCGTGGACGGCGATTCCGCCGCCGCCTACCGCTACACCGAGGCGAAGCTCAAGGCCATGGCCGAGGAACTGCTCGCGGACATAGACAAGGACACGGTCAACTTCGTTCCGAACTTCGACGATACCACCACCGAGCCATCCGTGCTGCCATCCAGGGTCCCCAACCTGCTGATAAACGGCTCCGACGGCATTGCCGTGGGCATGGCCACGAAGATACCGCCGCACAACCTGAGCGAGGTGGTGGACGGGCTGCTCGCCCTGATCGACAACCCCGAGCTCGCGGTCAAGGACCTGATGAAGTTCATACCCGGCCCTGATTTTCCGACCGGCGCCGCGATACATGGCAGGGACGGGATAAAGTCGGCCTATGAGACCGGCAGGGGGCAGATCGTCCTGCGCGCCAAAGCGATGATCGAACCCATGGCGCGCGGCGACCGCGAGTGCATCGTGGTCACCGAGATACCCTACCAGATCAACAAGGCACGCCTCATCGAGCGCATCGCGGAGCTCGTCCGCGACGGAAAGATCGAAGGCATATCCGACATCCGCGACGAATCCGACCGCGACGGGATGCGCATAGTCGTGGAGCTCAAGAGGGGCGTCGTGGCCGGCGTGGTGCTCAATCAGCTCTACACCCACACCTCGCTCCAGTCGAGCATAGGCATCATCATGCTTGCCATCGTCGCCGGGCAGCCCAGGCTCATGAGCCTCAAGCAGGCGCTCTCGCTCTTCATCGACCATCGGAAAGAGGTGGTCACCCGCAGGACCGCGTTCGACCTGGCGAAGGCCGAGGAGAGGGCCCACATATTGGAAGGCTTGAGAATCGCCATCGATAACATCGACGACGTCATCGCGCTCATCAAGAAGTCGAAGGAGCCGGCCACGGCGCGCGACGCCCTGATGAAGCGCTACAAGCTCTCCGAGCGGCAGGCGCAGGCGATACTCGACCTCAAGCTCCAGAGGCTCACCGGCCTGGAACGCGACAAGATCATCGCCGAGTACAAGGAAGTCATGGATTTCATCAAGGAGCTGAAGGCGATACTCGCGGACGAGAGGCGGATTTTGAAGATCGTCCGCGACGAGCTCCTGGAGATGAAACAGAAGTACGGGGATGAGCGCCGCACCCTGATCAAGGGCAAGGCCGAGGAAATCTCCGTGGAGGACCTGATCCAGGAGGAGGAGATGGTGATCACCGTCTCCCACCGGGGCTACATCAAGCGCAACCCGATCAGCATATATCGCGCGCAGCGCCGGGGGGGACGCGGCAAGCAGGGCATGGTCACGCGCGAGGAGGATTTCGTCGAAAACCTCTTCATCGCCTCCACGCACAGCTACGTTTTGATATTCACTGCGTCCGGCAAGGTCTTCTGGGTCAAGGTCCACGAGATACCGCAGGTCGGGCGCGTGGCTCGCGGCCAGGCGATCACCAATCTCGTCAACATGACGAGCGAAGACCGCATAGCCGCCGTGCTTGCGGTCAAGGAATTCGCGGAGGGCCGGTTCATCGTCATGGCCACCAAGAACGGCGTGGTGAAGAAGACGGACCTCATGGCCTACGCCAACCCGCGCGCCGGCGGCATCATCGCCACCTCGATCGACGAGGGGGACGAGCTTATCTCGGTGCGCCTCACCGGCGGGGTGGAGCACCTCTTCCTGACCACGCGCGGCGGACAGTCGCTGCGCTGCGAAGAGAGTGCCGTCAGGGCCATGGGCCGCACCGCCCGCGGCGTGCGCGGCATATCGCTGCACAAGGGGGACGAGGTCGTGGCCATGGAGACCCTGACCACCGACGCCCCCGTGCTCACGGTCACGGAGCGCGGATACGGCAAGCGCAGCGAGCTCGCGGAATACAGGGTCCAATCGCGCGGCGGCTCCGGGATCCTCACGCTCAAGGTCGCGGACAAGAACGGGCCGGTGGTCGGCGCGCTGCAGGTGACCGACACCGACGACGTGATGCTCATCACGGACAGCGGCAAGGTGATCCGCTCCAGCGCCAAGGAGATCCCGGTCATAGGCCGCAACACCCAGGGCGTGCGCCTCATCTCCCTTGAGGGAGACGAGAAGGTCGTCACCGTCGCCAAGGTTGTGGAGGATGACGGCGGCGAGGGCGAATAGTGAAGAGGGTCCTCACAGCATGCATGGCCGCTGCCCTCCTCTTCTCGGCGTGCGACCGCGCCATAAACGACTATGATGCGGCGATCGCGGGCGCCGAAGCGAATCTCGGGCTCGGCGAGGCTGAAAAGGCGTTGGATTCCTACAGGCGCATCGCGCGGGCGCTCGAGGAGGATCCGCGGTGGGCCGGGCTCATGCTCCGCATAGCCGAGATAGAAGCCAACATGATGCGCGACGGAAAGGCGGCCGACGAGGCGCTCTCGGAGGTGATCGAGAGGGCGCCGTTGACCGATGCGGGCCGGCTCGCGCGCGAGGCCAGGGCAAGGGACAGGGAGGCGCGCCGCGACTATCAGGGCGCCATCGAGGACTACACGGCCCTGATAAAACACTTCTCGGAGGGCGAGCGTGCGATGCGATATCGGATCGCCCTGTCCGGCGTCTACCTCGCGTCGAAGGATTTTCGCCAATCCAGGGTCGAGATCAAACCGCTGATCGAGGGCGACGGCGTTCCCCCCGAGATGAAGGAGAAGGCGATATTCCTCGCCGCGGAGAGTTTCTTCCTGGAGGGGCAGGTCCGCAAGGCGGCCGGCTATTACGAGTGGATGATAAGGGAGTTCCCGAAGTCGGAGCTCGCGGGCGAGGCGAAGCTGCATCTGGCGACTTGCATCGAGGAGATGGGATATCTCGGCATCGCCCGCGAGGTCACGAAGGATGCCTTGGACGAGTACCCGAACAAGGGGGTCGTGGAGGCGCGGCTCAAGAGCATAGACGAGCGCGGCACGAAGCCGGCGAAACAGATGAACAAGGAGCTGAGCAAGGACGGGAAGCCTGATGAGGGGTCGAAAAAGGTTTACAAAGCAGAGCCGCTAAACTAGTTTTCCGGCACATTCACGGACAAACTGTAAGGAGATCAGCATGGTTACCGAACGAACCCTGGCAATAATCAAACCCGATGCGCTCGAGAAGGGGATCATCGGCGAGATCGTCAAGCGTATCGAAGAGGCGAATCTCAAGGTCGTCGGCATGAAGATGCTCAAGATGGACGTAACGAAGGCCGAGGGCTTCTATGCGGTGCACAAGGGCAAACCGTTCTTCGAGAGCCTGGTGAAGTTCATGGTCTCCGGGCCCTGTGTGGCGGCGGTGCTGGAGGGCGACGGCGCGATCGGCCGCTGGCGCACGACCATGGGGGTGACCAACCCCGAGCAGGCCGACGAGGGCACTATTCGCCGCGACTTCGGGGCGAGCATCGAGCGCAACGTGGTCCACGGCTCCGATGCTCCGGATACCGCCAAGTTCGAGGTCAACTTCTTCTTCGAGCCGGGCGAGATCGTCAAATACGACTGGGTCTAAAAATTTCAACCGGATGTACAAGATAATCGATCATACTGCTGATATCGGTATGAGGGTCGAGGCCGCTTCTCTCGCGGAGCTCTTCGTCGAGGCTGCCTCAGCGATGTTTGACATGATGGTGGCGGAGAAGCGCAGGCTGATCCCCTCGGTCGAGGTCCCGATCTCGATCGAAGCGCCTTCTCTGGATCAGCTCATGGTGCGCTGGCTCTCGGAGCTGCTCTACATATTCGAGACGCGCAGGCTCGTGCTCACCAGGTTCTGGATAGACGAGATGAGCGAGGGCCGCCTCTTCGGGGCCGCGAAGGGGCTCAAGTTCGACAGCGCCCGCCACGATCAGAAACTGGCCATCAAGGCCGTGACATACCATCGCATCAAGGTGGAGAGGGACGAGGCCGGCCGCTGGTTTGCTGAGATAATTTTCGACATCTGAGAGGCGCGCATGTCCACCGAAAGCATCACATCGAATCGAACTCAGTGCAGGCCGGAATTCGACTATCTCAGGCCCGTGAACTTCAAGACAACGGGGGATCTGGGCGAGGCCCTGCTCGACAGCTTCGAGAGTCGAAGTCTGGAGCAGGGCGAGAAGCTCTGTTACCGGTTTGAGGCAAACAACGTTGCAAGCTGGTTCGTCTACCTCCCGCGTGAGGCAAAACCTGTTGAGAAGTCCTCCTCAGGGGATGTGAAAGAGGCGTTCAGCGTGCTGGGCGCGATCGCGCTTTTATCGCTGTTCGTCACGTCGGCGTTCAAGACGATAATCGACGGCGCCACTTACGCGGTCGGCGGGGTGGCGGACGATGCTGCCCTTGCAAAGGAAGGGGCGGCAATGGAAACGCTGTCCATGCCTGCTGCCCTTGGGATGGAAAATGAGCCGTGGTGGCTGGGACTCACCGAGACCGACCGCAGGAGGATGGGCACGGTCATCGAGAGGGATCTGCCGCGCGCCCTCGAGGGCGAGGAGTTCCGTCGGACCTATTTGGACGATGCGGGCAGGGTCAAGCCGGAGGGGCTCCGCTCTCTCCTGGGCAGCCAGGGAAACGTCGATCATCCCCTCGGCCGTATTGACGCCAGATCGAGCTCCATGGAAGCCAGGAGGGCGGAGAGGGGGAACAGGGGCCGGTTCCGCGATCTTGTCCGTTCGTTCAGGGGTGTAAAATAATCAGTTTATCCGCGCATCCTCTTATAATCTCTTAAGAAACCGATTTTTTTGGCGTCTTACGCAACTTCGCCCCTTTTTTGCCGATAACAATGGTGAAAGAGGGATCGAGATGCTTTTAACTCATTGTAAATATTGCAAAATCGAGAGCCTGAAGGTTTCAGGCAACTTTTCCCTGAATCAACCGATAATAAAACAGGGGCGGGGGCTTCATATATATACATTTGTGCGGAGGGGTAAATGGCAGGGGACTCTGTGAAGTGCGTACCCACGAAGACGAAGTCATGTTCGGCCAATGACATCCCTCTCTGCACGGACGTGCTGAAGGAAGAGCTCGGCTATTTCGAGGGCAAGTTCTTCGGCATGCAGGAGCTGGCCGTTGTGAAGGACGAGAAGGGCAAGGAGGAATTCACCACCTTCCTCCCGGCCTCCTCTTACGCGGAAGCGGGCATGCCCGACCCCAGGGGAGAACCGGGGGTGAGGACGCTCAAAGACCGCGACAATCCCAAGACCCCTGCAAATGAGAATGAGCTCGATGAGGTTGTGTACAGCGGCTACCTCGACCTCAACAAGTTGGACGGGATCTGCCGTCTCTCCCAGAAGACCGATGCGGGCAAGGAGTGGAACAAGTATTACGCCTACACGGGCCGCTTGGGCCATATGCTCTTCTCGAACGAGGACGCCTCCAACGACATAGACGACAGCGACATCGACCTCCCGGTCGGCGAGATGAAGGTCATCATCCCTGCGCTGGGGCTGGGACCCACGGATTTTGCGGTCAAGGCGGGCAGCAAGCCGTACGCAAAGGAAGAGGGCGGCCCGGTGATGAACACCTTCCACTTCAGCGGCCAGTACAACCGCCTCGAGCAGATCATAGACAGGCTGAACAAGGTCAAGGGTGTGCTCACCGCGCAGGGCTCCGGCGTGAGCGCTGCGACCGTGGACAGCCTCTCCGCGCATTTGGAGAAGATATACGCCATGTATAAGATGCAGATAGACTCGACCGAGGAGCAGTTGGAGCTCTCGAGAAAATCGATGGACTCTATACCGATGCAGAAATGGTTGACGATAGCTGGTATTTTTTCCGGCCTGGTAGGCACTGCAGCATTCGTCTGGTTCATGCATAGAGCGAATAAAAAGGGGAGGGAAGACTCGTGGAAGATGCATAAAGAATCCATGGACGAGATGAAGGCCAGCAGGGGCGAGAATGCGTCGGTTGCCGGCGACAACATCAAGTTTGAAGATATGGTGGAGGACAGCATTGGAAAGGCCAGGGGGGAGTTGAAATCGCTGGGGACCTTTGAGATGCCTTACATAGATACCGACCGCAAAGTCTCGAGGATGATCGACGTTTCGCTGAGGCCGCAGGCAGATCAGAACAACTGGCTCTCTGCCGGTCAGTCGCGCACCGGCAAAACCGCATCGCTCAGAGGCTATGCGCAGATGTTGGCGCTGTCTGAATTGACTGAAAATGAACGCGAGGTCTTCTATAAAAAGACGACGGAGAGGATGAGCCCGAAAGATGCAAGGGCTTACAGAGAAGGAGTGGAAGCGAATATTGCTTCAATCAAAACTGAATTGGAGAAGGGGGGGCACAAAGGGATACTCATCTACGAAGCCGATATCAACAACCTCAAGGCCAAGGGGGCTGTGTGGGCCGATAAGGACGTAAAAATTCTTGAGGAAAAACTCATCGACCCGGTACTTGCCAAGGCCCGAGAGGGTTACAAGGTTATTCTGTTTATCGACGAGATTCAGCAGGCCGAAGACGGAAGTCGTGACGGAAGGATTGCCCTTCGCGACCGCATAAAGAAGGTCGCCGAAAAACATCCGAACATAACGCTTGCGATAGCCACGACGATCCAGGAGTTGTCCGATACCATAGCCAGGGACCCTGCCTCGCTGAACCGTTATGTCACGATTTTTCACGAAGCCGCGTCCCCGAAAAAGGTCGCGAACATACTGGAGCTCAAGCCCTACGTGAATACGCGATACGGTGTGCTCTCCATTGAACCCGACGCATTGCGAGCCACATATATTCTCGGTTTGAAGGCTCATGCCAAGCCGTCGGCATTGACCGCTGTGGAGACATTCTTCAATGACGTCCTCCAGCAAGCGCAGAAGGACGGAGTTACGGCCATTACTACTGACTATGTCTTGGAATATTTCGAGAAACATCACGGCGAAAATCCGGCGGCCCTCGGTCTTTCAAAGGATAAAATAAGGTCGATATTCAATTACGAGATAAAAGAGATCGAGGTTCAGAATGAACGCGACAAGGCAAGGCTGCGCGTGATCGAGGAGTCTGCCGGTGAAGCATCCCGAGTTACAGCGCCTTGGTGGGAGGCTTCCAGCGATTCATTCCTGAATGTCGATCCGGAGCCCGAATGCAGACAAGAACCGAAACCTGCGCCCGCAGCGTCTGAGCCTAAGCCTGCAGCACCTGCACCCGCAGCTGTGGCTGCCGCGCCTGCGCCTGCTCCGGCAGCACCTGTGCCCCTTGAAGCGGACATGAACGATCCCCGCGCGCGCGAGGTAGAGATTATGAGAAAGACGCTCCTGCGCGAGGCGAGGGAATGGCCGAAGGACGGATCTGTCATACCGTTCAACATCGAGACTTACACAGAGACCGATCAGCGCAACTTCGCCACCATGGCGTACACAGAGTTCGAGGGCATGAAGAAGGATGAAAGCAAGTGGTCAAAATACCTGGAGATAAAGGACAACGCAGGGGTGTTCAAGCCGGGCGCTGCGCACAAGCTTCTGGCGCAGGGCATGAAGCGTGCGAGCCATCCGAGCAGGGGCCTGGTCAACGGTCTTTGCAAGGGTCTGGACAAGATGCGGGATGAGCGCGCAAAGGCGGAGAAAAAGGTTGCGCGCGATGCAGCCAAGGAAGCTGCGCGCAGGGGAAAGTAGTCCTCTCGGGGCGGGGTAGAGGAGAGACGTCATGGGAAAAGTAAAAGGCGCAAAAGGTGGTGCACAGCAGCAAGTCCCGCCGCTCGCGGAGCCGGTCGAGGCCGAGCAGCCGAAGAGGCCCGAGTTTGTTCAGACCGAGGCGGGCTACATCGTAACAAATGACGGGAAGAATCACGTGGTGAGCGGCGACTATCAGGGCGAAAAAGCGGTCTGGTGCGACTCTCTCTGGGGCAGCCAGACGGCCGTATTCCGATTGACCGGCCTTGAGATGACAAAGCAGGAGGCGGTCTGCGTCCGCGAGGCATGGGGGCTCAACAGGGACGCCTTTGTCCTCGACAGGGCGAAGAAGCCGCAGGGCGTGTACTGCATAGAGAAGATGGACCCGTCAATTTACAAGAGTTATCTGAACGATGAGCAGTTCGAGTCGTACAGGAAATGCCTGAAAGAAGATCAGGTCGATAAACTGAACGAGCTCCTCACGATCGAGGAACCGAACAAGGTGGAGGAGTTGGTCTTCCTCGGAGTGGCGTTCGGTGTTATTGCCCCGCTGGGGACGATGCTCCTGAACGGCGCATGGGGCTTGCTCAAGAACAAGTGGAAAAATCGCAAGAACGGCCCGAAGGATCCTCCTGCGCCTCCGGCTCCAGGCGGCGGCGCGAAGTTGCCTGTGCTTGCCGATGTTCCTGATCCTGTGCCCGGCGGCGATGCAAAATTCTCCGCGCTCGACGATCCGTACGATCCGGATGGCGTGTACTACCCTGAGCCCGTACCCATGAGTGATGTTGCGAACCAATTTGCAGAGAAGCTGGGGCTCATTGCGGCGGGGATCATGGGACTGATTTTACTGCGCTTCGGTGGACCGGCGGCTGTGATGGGCATGGAGGGAGCGGCGGCCGGCGGCACGTTCATGCTTACCCCCGGATCGAATGGGGGCCAGGGCGGCATGTCGGGCATGGGCCCCATGGCATAAGGGATCTGTTTTATTTTGACTCATAACGAACCTGTTTCCCTGCGATTCACAAGGAAACAGGTTCTTTTTTATCCAATTAAATCAATAGCTTAAATCGGATCAAATTTTCTAGCAACTTATGCGACATTTTGTCGACAAATTCTCCGGAGGTTGTGTTAAGGGTTTGCGGTCAAAAGCGCCTATGGGAAAAACTTATCCGACAACAGGTGTCTGCGGTTTCGAGGGAAAGATTTGTCAGCTCAAGGATTACCCGCAGTGTGATGAGATGCGCATGATCGGCGCCCGCCCGCTTCCGGGCACACCCCCGGAGGATGACAAGGAGCTTGCGAAGTGGGTCGACCGATGGGTCGAGTCTGTGAAGAACATAGGCGGCATATGCAAATATGCCTCCGGCGCCTGGGGCATCTACTCTGGGAACAGACCGTCCCTATTGTCTAGCGCTCAGAGATCATCCGAACCTCAGCCTCAGCCTGAATCTCAACCTGCGTCTCAGCCTGTGTTTCAACCTGAATCTCAACCTGTTTCTCCTGCAGCTGTTGACGAACCCTCTGCCCCACTTCAGTTCATCAAATCGATCCAGGAGTTTGGGGCAGGACTCATCCCTGAGGATAAAAAGAAGGATGTCGGGATATACGGCGGCATCGCAGCCGGCGCTCTGCTGTTTCTCGTCGTATCCGTATCTTCGTATGTGATCTATAAGAAGGCCAAGAACATCGACAAGATCCTCAAAGCGAACAAACCGCAAAAGGTCGTCCCTCCAGTTGTTGCGAAAGATCCGGTGAACGCGGAGGCTGTGAAATCGCCGAATCTCAAAACAGCTCAACTCCTGCAGCTCATGCTGGCTGTTCATAAGAAGAAGAAGGGAACCCCTGAATACGATGAGAAGTCGAGCACGACCAAGCTTCGCACGATGATGGAGGTCGGGAAAGAGAACAGCGTCGAGCTCGCTGATCTGGAAAAGGTTCAGGTCCTGGTGATGGAGTACGATGCGCTGCTGGGCCAGATAGACGGGTTGAAGATTGTCAATGAGGGCATGGCCGGTATTGATTCGCATAAACTCGCTCAATCCGTGCTCCTTAAAAAACACCTGATGCTCATCGATGGGAATTGGACCGAGTTCGAGGCAAAGTTCAGGCCCGGCGGGTCGGAGCTCATGGGCCCTGTGCCGCCTGAGTTGATCCAGAACATGGTGAAAGACGGCAGTTGGGCGGACCCGTTCGCACCTGCTCCGCAGGCGAAGCCCTCCTCTCCCGCGCCTGCGCCGGCTCCTGCTCCTGCAGCGGCACCTGCCGCAGGGGCTGAGCCTGCCATCGAAGTCGTGGCGTCAGGTGCGCCAAGGGGGGACGAGAGCAGCGACTTCGGTCCCACCCGCGCCAACTCGGCATTTTGGACCGATCTCCTCGAGAGCGATTGGTTCCAGGGTATGGATGACCTTACCAAGGAGATCATCCTGGGAAACCATGAAACCATTCAGAAAGCCCTCCACCTGGCATACAAGGATCCGGCCTTCAAGGAGCGCCATGTCCCTGTGGGCAGCAAGAAGATCAGCGATGCCGGGATGCATTACGTGGTCGTGGAGACCCTGAATTCCCGCAAGGTTAACACCAGACAGGCGGTCGGCCTCGCCGGCCTCGCGCGTCCTGATGAGAAGGCGGAGCGCGGCTGGTTAGAGCGCTATCGCAAAGATCTGCCCAAGGCTCTTCTACCCAAGGCCGCTCGCTAGGCGATATCCCCTGAGCTCTTTTTCTTGACATATTCCCCCAAAAGCGGGAAGTTCCGCGCGCCTTTTTGGCGAAAGTAAATCCATTATCTTTCAACCACTTGGAAACACTACCATGATCGAAATAAGATTCCACGGCCGCGGAGGCCAAGGCGCAGTCACCTCAGCAGAGCTCGTCGCCCTTGCGGCGATAGAGCAGGGACGCTTCGCGCAGTCCATGCCCTCGTTCGGCCCGGAGCGCCGCGGCGCCCCTGTGCAGGCCTATCTGCGCGTGGCCGATGAAAAGATCCGCGTGCGCGCAGAGGTCAATCACCCGAACATCGTGGTGGTGCTCGACGACAGCCTCATAGACATCCTGGACGTGACGCAAGGCCTCAAGGACAAGGGGCTCGTGGTGCTCAACACCAAGCGCAGCGAGAAAGAGGTCCGCGAGGTCATGAAATACAAGGGCAGGCTCGCGTGCATCGACGCGCTCACCATAGCGCTCGAGACGCTCAAGGTTCCGATCACAAACACCACGATGATAGGCGCGCTGCTCAAGGCCAGCGGGGTCATTCCGCTGGACGCGCTCGTCCCGCAGATAGAGCGCCGCTTCAACCCCAAGCTGGCGGAGCGCAACGTGGCCGCCTTGAAGCGCGCGTTCGAAGAGACCAAGGTGAGCGGTCAGTGAATTGGAGAATGTCATGGCTCTGATTACGGTCAAGGACGTAACAACAGGTTTCATAGTCGACACCCCGGGCGGGGCCAAGGCCTATCGCACCGGCGATTGGCGGAGCATGAAGCCGGTGTACGACAAGGACCGCTGCGTGAAGTGCGGGGTCTGCTACCTGTTCTGCCCGGATGCGGCCATCAAGATAAAAGAGGACGGCTACGTGGAGGTGAACGAGTTCTACTGCAAGGGCTGCGGGATCTGCGCCAAGGAGTGTTGGACCGGCGCGTTCGAGATGAAGCCCTTGAGCGAAGATACGGGCAAGAAGAGCTAGCTCACAGCTTACAGCTCAAAGCCGAAGGCAAGGGAAGGTGTCATGGGAAAGAGAATAGGGATCGAAGTCTCTCTGGCGGTATCCGAGGCGGTGAAGCTCTGCGACGCTGACGTGGTCTCCGCATATCCGATCACGCCGCAGACGCACATCGTGGAGCACCTCTCCGAGCTCATCGCGGACGGCGAGCTGGACGCGGAGTTCATCTGCGTGGAGAGCGAGCACTCCGCCATGAGCGCGTGCCTGGGCTCGGCCGCTGCCGGCGCCCGCACGTTTACCGCGACCGCGGGCCAGGGCCTGGAGCTCATGCACGAGGCGGTCTATCTCGCCTCCTCCATGAGGCTGCCGATGGTCATGGCGGTCGCCAACCGCGCCCTCTCGGCGCCGCTCTCCGTGTGGGGCGATCACTCCGACGTGATGGCGGTGCGCGACACCGGCTGGATACAGATATTCTGCGAGGACGGCCAGGAGGCCTTCGACCACATCATCTGGGCGTTCCGAGTCTCCGAGGACAGGCGCGTGCTCTTCCCGGTCATGGTGCACTTGGACGGCTTCCACCTCACGCACGTGGTCGAGCCGATCTATATAGAGGACAAGGAGAAGGTCGATTCGTTTTTGCCGCCGAACGATTTTCCGCTCCCGCTCGACCCCAAGAAGCCCGTGAACATGGGCGCATTTGCGCCGCCCGCGATCTACACCGAGATAAAGAAGGCGCAGGAGGACGCGTTCCAGTCGATCATGCCGCATCTTGCCGAGATCTGGGAGGCGTTCGGAAAACACTTCGGCCGCAAGTACAAGCCGGTGGAGACCTACAAGGCCGAGGATGCCGAGACCCTCATCATGACCATGGGCAGCTACGGCGAGACCGCGTCGGTGGCGGTGGATACGCTGCGCGAGAAGGGCGTGAAGATCGGCCAGGTGAAGCTCAGGCTCTGGCGGCCCTTCCCGTTCAAGGAATTCCGCGACGCGGTGAAAAACGCGAAGAACCTGATCGTGCTCGATCGCTGCATATCTTCCGGCGGCCCCGGCGGACCGGTCGCCTCCGAGGTGCGCAGCGCGCTCTACGATGAGCCGAAGAAGCCCGTCATCGTGGGCTACATAGCGGGCTTGGGCGGCCGCGACATCCTGCCTGAGCAGTTCGTGGAGATAATAGAGCGCGGGATCAAGGATGCAGCGAAGGGCCAGAAGGACCGCATGGTCATTCTCGGCGCGCGCGAATAGAAGGGAAGGGGAAAGATGAAAGACCTGTCGGTTTTCGCATCCAGGCTCGTGACCAAGGACGAGAGCTTCGCGCCGGGCCATCGCGCCTGCGTGGGCTGCGCCGAGGCTCTGGCCGTGCGCCAGGTGGCGAAGGCGGTCGGCCGCAACGCCATCATGGTCAACGCCACAGGCTGCATGGAGATCATCGCCTCATGCTACCCTGACACGAGCTGGGAGATCCCCTGGATACACACGCTCTTTGAGAATACCGCCGCGGTCGCATCCGGCGTCGAGGCCGCCCTCAAGGCGCTCAAGCGCAAGGGAAGGATGGACCCGGCCCGCAGGATAAAGGTGGTCAGCATGGGCGGCGACGGCGCTACCGCCGACATCGGCATCCAGGCGCTTTCCGGAATGCTCGAGCGCGGCCACGACGTGCTCTACATCTGCTACGACAACGAGGCGTACATGAACACGGGCATACAGCGCTCCGGCTCGACGCCCTACGGAGCCTCGACCACGACCTCGCCGGCAGGCAAGAAGAGCATCGGACAGCACACGCAGAAGAAGAACATGCCGGAGATCGCGGCCGCGCACCATATACCGTACGTCGCTACCGCGTGCCCCAGTTTCCCGTTCGACCTGATGGACAAGGTGAAGAAGGCGGTGGCCGTGGAGGGGCCGGCATATATCCACATCTTCTCGGTCTGCCCGACCGGATGGCGCGCGGCCTCCGAGGACGCGGTCAAGTTCGGCAGGCTCGCTGTTCAGTCGGGGGTGTTCCCGCTCTACGAGGTGGTGGACGGCGAGTACAAACTCTCCATGGATTTCGAGAAACTCCTCCCGGTCAAGGATTACTTCAAAGGCCAGGGGCGCTTCCGCCATCTTACGGAACAGGACGTGGAGCATATCCAAGCGCAGGTGGAGAAGAACTGGAACAACCTGAGAAAGAAGTGCAATCTGTGATTTGTGAGCTATCCGCTCACAGCTCATGACTCACAGCTTGAAAGGAACTTTAAAAACGAGGGCTCAAGATGGATCTCACGAAAGTCGACACAATCTGCGAGAAGCACCGCGGCCTGCCGGAGCAGCTCATCGGCATCCTGCAGGACGTGCAGAAGCAGTACAACTACCTGCCGCGCGAAGCGCTGGAGCGCGTGTCGCAGGACCTGGGCGTTCCGCTCTCGCGCATCTACGCTGTGGCCACATTCTTCAAGGCGTTCTCGCTCGAGCCTCGGGGGAGGCATACCTGCCAGGTCTGCATGGGGACGGCATGCCACGTCCGCGGGGCGCAGCGAGTTCTCGACGAGATGGAGCGCGAGCTCGGCGTCAGTGCGGGGAAGACAACCGCCGACGGCGCCGTGACGCTCGAGACGGTCAACTGCGTAGGGTGCTGTGCGCTGGGGCCGGTCGCCGTCGTCGATGGGGAGTACCACGGCCAGCTCACGGCAGCGAAGGTGAGGGGTATCATCCCGGCGGGCGAGGCCCAGCCCAAGAAGGCCGTGAAGCCGGCCCAATCGAAGAAGAGAAGGTAGATCATGGCGAATGAACCGAAGAAGCTCAGGAGTGCCGCAGAACTCGACGCCTGGCGTGAGGGCATCCTCGCCAGCCGCAAAGGCTGCAGCGCCCAGATCGTCGTCGCAGGCGGTTCGTGCGGCGAGGCGCGCGGGAGTCACAAGGTGCGCGACGCGGTCGCCGAGGCGATCAAGGCGGGGAAGCTCTCCGACCGGATAGGGATACGCTACACCGGCTGCCACGGATTTTGCCAGCGCGAGCCGATCGTCATCGTGATGCCCCACGGCTTCTGGTACCAGCGGGTCGCGCAGGAGGACGCCGGCGATATCGTCGCGTCGGCGCTTTCGGGGAAACCCGTCGAGAGGCTGCTCGCGACGGACGAGTCAGGGAAGATCTGCCTCAGGGAGGAGGAGATTCCCTTCTACCGCTCCCAGAACAAGCTGCTGCTCGGAACGAACCGATTGCTGGACCCGACCTCGATCGAGGACTATATCGCGGTCGGCGGGTACGCGGCCGTCGTCAAGGCGTTCGGGATGAAGCCCGAGGCGATAATCGACGAGGTGAAGAGGTCGGGGCTGCGCGGGCGCGGCGGCGGCGGATTCCCCACAGGCAAAAAGTGGGAGATCTGCGCTGGCTATGAGAGTGACACGAGGTACGTGGTGTGCAACGCCGACGAGGGCGATCCGGGCGCGTACATGGATCGCTCGATCCTTGAAGGCAATCCCTTCGCGGTGATCGAGGGCATGATCATCGGCGCCAGGGCGATCGGCGCGTCACACGGCTACGTCTACGTGCGCAACGAGTATCCGCTTGCGGTCAAGAACCTGGGCGCCGCGATCGAGAAGGCCAGGGAGGTCGGTCTGCTCGGTGAGAACATCATGGGCAGCGGGTTTTCCTTCGACGTCACGATCACCCGCGGCGGCGGTGCGTTCGTTTGCGGCGAGGAGACAGGTCTCATCAGCTCGATCATGGGCTTCACCGGCGAGCCGAGGCCCAAACCGCCGTATCCGGCGCAGCGCGGGCTCTGGGACAAGCCGACCGTCATCAACAACGTGGAGACCTGGGCCAACGTGCCTATGATCCTGGCGAAGGGCGAGAAGTGGTTCGCCGGCATGGGGACCGCGAACAGCAAGGGCACGAAGGTCTTCTCGCTCGTGGGCAAGATCAACAACACCGGTCTTGTGGAAGTGCCGATGGGCATCACGCTGCGCAAGATCGTCTACGACATCGGCGGCGGGATTCCCGGCGGCCGGAAATTCAAGGCGGTGCAGACCGGCGGCCCGTCGGGCGGCTGCCTCCCGGAATCCATGCTCGACTCTCCGGTTGATTTCGACGAGCTCAAGAAGGCCGGCTCCATGATGGGCTCCGGCGGCATGATCGTGATGGACGACCGCACCTGCATGGTCGACGTGGCCCGCTACTTCATGAAGTTCTTAAGCGAGGAGTCCTGCGGCAAGTGCGTGCCCTGCCGCGAGGGCGTGCCGCGAATGAGGGCGATCCTCGAAGACATATGCGACGGCAAGGGGAGCGAGGATAAGATCGCGCTGCTTCAGGAATTGGCCGAGACCGTCCGCGACGCGTCCCTCTGCGCGCTCGGCGGCACGGCTCCCAACCCGGTGCTCTCCACGCTCAAACACTTCCGCGACGAGTACGACGCGCACATACGCGACAAGCGATGCCCTGCCGGCGTGTGCAAGGCGCTGATCAAATACTTCATAATCGAGGACAACTGCGCAGGGTGCAAGGCGTGCGCAAGGGTCTGTCCGACCGGCGCCGCCGTGGCGACCGGAAGGCCTGCCACGATCAAGGGCAAGAAGAACGACAAGCTCAAGGCCCACGAGATCGTCCAGGAGAAGTGCATAAAGTGCGGCGCCTGCATCGAGGCCTGCAAGTTCGACGCAGTGAGAGTCGAATAGGGAGCGGGATATGCCAGAGGTAAAGATCACCGTAGATGGAAAACAGCTGAAGGTCACGACCGGGGAGACGCTGCTGCCCGCGCTCCTCGCCGCTGGCTTCGACATCCCCCACATGTGCTACAACGACGAGATAAAGCCGTTCGGCGCGTGCAGGCTCTGCCTGGTAGAGGTCGAGGCGAACGGCCGTCGCAGCGTCGTCTCGTCGTGCTCGTATCCAGTGAGCGAGGGGATGGCGGTATTCACCGATACCGAGCGCATCAAAAAACATCGCAGGATGGTGGCGGAGCTCCTGCTCGCGAGGTGCCCCGACGTAAAGGAGATCCGGCAGTTGGCGGCCGACCTGGGCGTGGCGGGGGATTCGCGTTTTGCGAAGAGGGACAAGGGCTGCATACTCTGCGGGCTCTGCACCAGGGCGTGCGAGCAGGTGGTCGGGGTGTCGGCGATCTCGTTCGTCGGCCGCGGTCCGGACAAGGAAGTCGGCACGCCGTTTCTGGACAAGAGCGAGGCCTGCATAGGCTGCGGATCCTGCTACTACGTCTGCCCCGTGAACTACGTGGAAATGGAGGACGAGGAGGACGTGCGCCGCTTCCCGCAGTGGAAGGTCGAGTTCGAAAAGGTGTGGTGCGAGAGGCTGGGCCGCAAGGTCCCGAAGAAGACGCTGGATCACTTCAAGAAGATCGCGAAGATTCCGGATGGATGGTTCGAGGGTCAGTCAGCGGACAAGAAATAGTCTTTCAAAAATCTTTCTTCAGCTCCTTTAGCACCTGAAGGCTCGCCGACCTGAAGGCGTCGAATATCCCTTCTCCCTTTGTGGCCACGGTCTCGAATTCCTCTCTCTTCTCGGTGTTGAGGTAGCGCGACATCTCCTCCCGAGGCACTATGCCCTGCAGGTCGCGCTTGTTGTACGCGAACGTGAAAGGGACCGACTGCCAGTCCAGCCCTTCGCCGTGCAGGATCTCCTTCAGGCCCGTGAGGCTCTTTATATTCTCCTCCATCCTCGTCAGCTGCGAATCGGCCACGAAGACCACCCCGTCCACGCCCTTCGATATGAGCGCGCGGCTCTGCTTGTAGCCCACCTCGCCCGGGATGGTGTAGAGGTGGAGCTTGACGGTGTAGTCGCCGATCTTCCCCAGGTTCAGCGGCACGAAGTCGAAGTAGAGCGTATGGTCGTCGTCCTGCGCGAGGGAAATCATCTTGCCCTTCGAGCCCTTCTTCACGTCGCCGTAGATGCTCCTCAGCGTGGTGGATTTTCCGGCGAGCGCGGGCCCGTAGTAGACGATCTTGCAGTTTATCTCGTTGGTGTTCTGGTTGATGAAGGACATGTTGATCCCCCGTTGTTTTATTTCGGCACTTTCTTCCAGTCGTTGAGGAAGCGCTCGATGCCGATGTCGGTCAGCGGGTGCTTCATTAGCTGCTTTATCACGTCGAACGGCACCGTGCATATGTCGGCGCCTATCTTCGCCGAGTCGAGCACGTGTATCGGGTTCCTTATGCTGGCTACGATGATCTCGGTGGGATACTCGTAGTTGTCGTAGATGCGCACGATGTCGTCGATCAGCTCCATGCCGGGCTGGGTTATGTCATCCAGCCTGCCGACGAAGGGGCTGACGTACGAGGCCCCGGCCTTTGCGACGAGCAGCGCCTGGTTGGGCGAGAAGCAGAGGGTGGCGTTGGTCTTCACGCCCAGCTCGGACAGCGCACGTATCGCCTTGAGGCCCTCCACGGTCGTGGGGACCTTGCAGACCACGTTCTCGCCCAGGTCCGCCAGCTTCTTGCACTCCTCCACCATGCCGGCTGCGTCCATCGCGTTCGTCTCGAGGCTCACCGGCCTGTCCGTTATCTCCTTGAGTATCTCGTGGACCACGGTCTTGAAGTCGCGGCCGGTCTTTGCGACGAGCGTGGGGTTGGTGGTCACGCCGTCGAGCACTCCCATCGCGTTCGCTTCCCTGATCTCCTCTATCTTCGCGGTGTCGATGAAAAGCTTCATCTGTTCGCCTCCGTATCGGTTGACAACAACTCTCTCATCTCTGCGGCCGAAAGCCCTGAGCGAGGATCGACAGCATCAGGCGCTATATCACACAGGGGGACGAGCACAAACAATCTTTTGGCCAGCTCCGGGTGCGGCACCGAAAGCCCAGGCTCGTCGATGATCATGTCGCCGTATAAAAGGAGATCCAGGTCGACTGTTCGGGGCTCGCCTTTTTGCCTCTCCATGGGGCGCCCGAGCCGGGACTCCACCTCCAGGAGCCTCGATAGGAGCTCCGCCGGGGGGAGCGGCGTCTCGATCCGCGCGACCCCGTTGACGTAGTCGGGTTGAGGGAGGGTCCATCCCGCCGTGGGCAGGGCCTTTGTCTCGTACCAGTCGGAGAGATCGGAGACCTTGATGTCGCGATAGTGCGCTAGGAGATCGATCGCCGCCGTGCAGTTCTTTTGCCTGTCGCCGAGGTTTGAGCCGATTCCGATGTAGGCGGTGCGCGTCGTCATTTGAAACCCAGCACGTCGGCCATGTCATATAGGCCGGCCGGTTTGCCCACGGCCCAGCGCGTCGCGGCGACGGCGCCTCGAGCGAATATGCCGCGGTTCGATGCGCGGTGCACAATCGAGAGCTCTTCGCCTTCGGCGGAGAAGCGGATCTCGTGGTCGCCGACCACCTCGCCTTGCCTGATCGACTGCACGTCGATCGCCTCGCCGCCCCTCTTCTCCCTCGCTATCTCCGCCATCCTCTTCGCGGTGCCGCTGGGGCGGTCGAGCTTGTGCTCGTGGTGGGTCTCCTCGATGCCTACCGCATAATCGGGGCCGAGGGCGCTCGCTGCGGTGGCGATCAGCCGGAACATCACGTTCACGCCTATGCTCATGTTTGGCGCATAGACAACCGGCACCTTTTTTGCCGCGGTTCGGAGTGCATCCATCTCCGCATCGGAGAGGCCGGTGGTGCCGATGACGATCGGCCTGCCGGCATCGGCCGCGATCGCGGCGTGTTGCGCCGAAGCTTCAGCCGTGCTGAAGTCCACGATCACGTCGCAGCCGCCGGCTGCTTTTTCCAGCGAATCGCCGGCGTCGATCTCGGCGGTGAGCGCGAGGTCCTTTGCCGACCGCACGAGTTCAGAGACCTTTCGGCCCATGCGTCCCTTCGCGCCTGCGACGACAACCCTGATCATTCGATGACTCCGTATTTTCTGAGCACGTCCCTGAGCTCCGTCCTGTGCTCTTCGCCCATCGGGGTGAGCGGCAGCCTGAATTCCTCGCGGCATCGGCCCATCATCGCCAGCGCGGTCTTGGCGGGTATCGGGTTCGTCTCGATGAACATCGCTTCGTTGAGCGCCTGGAGTTCCCGCTGTTTGCCCTTCGCCTCGTCGACCCTGCCCGCCTCGAACGAATCCCACACCGCCGCGATCTGCTTCGGCGCTACGTTGGAGGCGACCGAGATGGCGCCGGCGCCGCCGGCCTTGTAGATCTCGAAGTTCTGCGCGTCTTCGCCCGACAGGAGCGCGAATTCCTTAGGCGTGCTGCGGAGGATCTCCCTCACCTGATCCATGTTACCGCATGCCTCCTTGATGCCGACGATCGAGTCGATCTTCGCGAGTCTGGCCACGGTCTCGGGAAGCATGTTGACCGACGTCCTTCCCGGCACATTGTAGAGCAGCATCGGCAGCTCCACCATCTCGGCGATCGCCTTGAAGTGCTGGTAGAGCCCCTCCTGAGTGGGCTTGTTGTAGTAGGGCGTGACCTGAAGCATGGCGTCGGCGCGGGCCTCCTTGGCCTGTTTAGCCAGATTGATGGCGTTCGAGGTGGAATTGGAGCCCGCGCCCGCTATCACCGGCACGCGGCCTGCCGCTTGTTCCACGGCGATGCGAACAACGCGGTCGTACTCTTCGTATTGGAGTGTCACGGATTCGCCGGTGGTGCCGCATGGCACGATCGCATCCACGCCCTCTGCTATCTGCCAGTCGATCAGTTTGCGCAGCGCATCCTCGTCCACCCTGCCGTCGGAAAAGGGTGTTATTATCGCCGTCATCACGCCTTTGAACATGGGAGTAGCCTCCTTCAGACCCGTCTCTCTAACAGACTGAATTCAATCATTAAACAAAAAACCGCCACTCTTTTGACACTTTTATTGTTTGGAAGGTTTTTTTTGACCCTCCATTTCAGAGGCGCGGTCTAAATAAGCTTATTTATCAGCGTATTAACTGCTTAAAGGGGAGGGCGATCTTGGCATCCAATGTGCATATTAATGAGCGTGCCTTTGAGAAGGCATTTGAACCCATTATTTTGGGAAGGAGCGGGGCTATGACTACATATAAATCTCTTGGGTATATGAAGGCCGCCTGTGTGGCTGCGATGTTGTGTCTTGTCTTCGCAGCCCTGTCGGGCTGCAAAGGCGCCATAATCTTCGGTGAAGATGAAAATGGGGATGGGAGCGTGAATCAGGTTGCCGTCACCATGACAGTGGAGAAGGACGCTGAGCGCAAATGCTGGGTGGCCACCTTTGCAGCGGGCGATCCGTCGGCGACGCTCCCTGGGATCGACCAGGCTTCGCTGGCAACGGCGATTACGGTCGTGAACGAATCCGGGGTCGAGGTAGCCTCCAACGTCCTCGCAAGCAATGTCGGGAGCCGGTGGTTCATATGCAGCCCCATGCAGTGCGGCTTTGCATACGATATCGCGGTGGCGGAGGGAGTGATAGCGGATGCGGAGGGCGCTGTCTTCGAGAACCTCACGCTGCAGGTGGTGGACAGCTCCATATCGGTGACGACCAAGGCGGGCAGCGTGGATGGCGACTGCTTCGCGGACTTCCTCGTCGGCGATTACACGGCGAACGGCAACGACGGCCTGGCCAGGCTCTATTACGGCAATACTACGCCTTCGGAGGGGATGGACTATGCTGAAAACGTTCCGCCTGAGGCCGACAACAGGTTAGGCGCCGAGCTTACGATGACGGACAGCATGGGCGTCACGACGGGCGGGGGCCCCAATCTCCTTATCGGCGCGCGCACTGCCACGAGCGACGGCGGTCTGGGAAGCGCCGGCAAGATATACCTCGATATCGTGTCTCTCCTGGATGCGGCTATTCTTCAGGACCTTCTTTATGTCGAAGGCGAAGCTACGGATCAGAGGTTCGGCTTTCATGTGGCGTTTGTGGGCGATGTGAACAACGACGGATACGGCGATTTCGTTGGATGCGGCAGGGGCGGTGTTGCGGACCCGGATGAATCGAGGGAACCGCGTCTCTTCCTGGGGCCTTGGGGCAGCGACCTCGACAGCTCGGTCGCAAACGCGGTGTTGAAGAATGAACATCCTGCCGCCAACTGGAACTTGGGATTCCATATAAAGGGCAACGCGGATTTCGACGGCGACGGGATCGACGATATATTCGTTTCCTCCGCTACGATAGACGCCGCGGAAATGGTCGGTTATTGGGTGCTCTATTTTTACAAGGGAGGTCAGTCCTTTGCAGGAGAGGTCCAGCCGACCAGCTATCTCTGGGGAGGAGGCGTTGATTATCAGGGATTCGGATACCTGTACGACCTTGCGGACGTCAACGGCGACGGCTATGCGGACCTGATCGTCTCTGCCATCCAAACAGACATGTCGGCCTATCCGCCGGATATCAGCATGGACTATGGCGCCGCCTTCATCTTCTTCGGGCCTAGGGCCATGGACACGCCCCTCTTGCCCGGCGATGCGGACGTGATGTTCGCTGCCGACGACGAGATCATGGGCTTCCAGGCGGCTAGCGCCGGAGACGTCAACGGCGACGGGATCGACGATGTCTTAGTCGTATCGCTGTTCGAACCGCTCGCCCCCGGTTATCCCAACGCAAGGGCGTATCTCTATCTTGGAAGGCAAAGCTGGGATCAGCTCCCGCTGACTTACGCCAAATCGGATGCTGATCTGGTGATCAGCGGCGTAGTCGATCCTGCCACCGAGGACATGGATGAGGCGATCTACGCGAGCGCAGGCATAGGCGATCTGAACAACGACGGCTATGACGATTTTGCGATCGGCGCTTTCGACAAGACGAGCGGACAGTCCTCGATCTATGTATTCATGGGGTCCTCTTCTTACTCGGGGAGCACGGTATATCTGGGCGATGCTGCGCTGAAGATCGACAGCCCGGATGCGGCGTCTTCGACCGGCATGACGGCAGTGGGCAGCGTCTGGAGCGGGTTCTCCGATACTCAGTATCCGATCGAGGATTACAAGCCTGAGCCCGAGCAGCCCCCTGAGCCGGAACAGAGAGACGGGCAGGATCCCTTGCAGAATTAGCTATATCATTATCTGTCCGGTGAACACCGTTTCGGCAGGTCCTGTCATGTAGACGTGGTTGTCGCTAGTGCTCCATTCGATATCGAGTTTCCCCCCCTGCTGCACGACCGTGACCTTGCGGTCTGTGAATCCGTTGAGCACCGACGCCACTGCGGAGGCGCACGCCGCTGTGCCGCACGCGAGCGTGGCGCCCGTGCCGCGCTCCCAGACCCGGAGCTGCAGCTCCTGTTTGCTGACCACGTTCACGAAGCTCACGTTCACGCGCTTGGGGAATATGCTGTAGTTTTCGAGCAGCGGTCCGTACTTTTCGACGGGCACGTTGTCCAGGTTGTCGTGGAATGTGACGCAGTGCGGGTTGCCCATGGAGAGACAGGTGATGCGGAACTCCTTTGTCTCGGTCTTGAGCGGCCTGTTGATTATCCTGCCCGAGAGGTTGACCGGGATGTCCTTGCCCTTCATGATCGGCTCGCCCATGTCCGTGCGGAAGGTCTTGCCGGTGCCCTTGACCATGCGGGGGCCGGCGAGTGTCTCGATGCAGAGCTCCTTTTTCACCGACAGCTTGCTGTCCCGGATGTACTTGGCGAGGCATCGGATTCCATTGCCGCACATGTCGGCCTCGCCGCCGTCCGCGTTGAAGACGCGCATGCCGAAGTCGCACTTGCGCGACTTCACGAGAAGGATCAGCTGGTCGGCGCCTATGCCGAAGTTGCGGTTGCAGAGTTTTCGCGCGGCATGGGCCGGGTTGCTCAGCGATGATTTGAGGCAATCGATCAAGATCACGTCGTTGCCTATGCCCTGCATCTTTATAAAGGTGCGCATCTTAGCCTTTTTTTGGTCTGCCATGGTCTTTCTCCTCGTTTTTGGGAGTTGTGGCAAACACTGTAACCATTTGATTTATAAGAATAATTTAGAATAAGATAACAGCTGGCCATTCCTTTGTCAAGCAAAGAGGACCCCATTAGTCTCATAACATCGCGAAAATTCAAAAAGTTTTCCAAGAAACAGGTTGTTGAGGGGTGGGTTCAAAAAGCTTGACTTAATCAAGTAGTTAGAGCAAAGTGACTCAACTTTTCGAGGTAAGATAATCCTTCACAACTTTTTGACCTACCTGTAGGCGGCATTTGTGACCAAATGTTGATTTTATTTGAATAAAACCCTCCCAAAGGATGAAACCGGTAATTTCTATAAAATAACGATCTTGCGCACATATGTTGCGCGACGGTGCGCCATGTCGGCGCGCTGCGGAAAGGGAACAGAACTATATGCATCTCAATGAACTCAAGGGCAAGAAGATCGCGGAGCTTCTGGAGCTGGGAAACCAGTTCAACATCGAGAACGCGGCGGCCATGCGCAAACAGGAGCTGATCTTCGCGCTCCTGCAGGCGCAGACCGACAAGAACGGCGCCATATTCGGCGAGGGGGTTCTCGAGACCCTGCCGGACGGTTTCGGCTTCCTGCGCTCGCCCGACTACAACTATCTGCCGGGCCCGGACGACATCTACGTCTCCCCCTCGCAGATCCGCCGCTTCGGCCTGCGCACCGGCGATACGATCGCGGGCCAGATCAGGCCGCCGAAGGAGGGCGAGCGTTACTTCGCGCTGCTCAAGGTCGAGACGATAAATCTCGAGGCCCCGGAGAAGGCCAAGGAAAAGACGATCTTCGACAACCTGACCCCGCTCTATCCGAACCAGAGGATCAAGCTCGAGTTCGACATGAAGAACCACTCCACGCGCATCATGGATCTCTTCACCCCGATCGGGAAGGGTCAGCGCGCGCTCATCGTCTCTCCGCCTCGCGCGGGCAAGACGGTGCTCCTGCAGAACGTCGCGAACGCCATCACCTCGAATCACCCCGAGATATACATGATCGTGCTTTTGATCGACGAGCGCCCCGAGGAGGTCACGGATATGGAGCGCTCGGTCAAGGCGGAAGTCGTCTCGTCCACGTTCGACGAGCCGGCGCAGCGCCACGTGCAGGTCTCGGAGATGGTGCTGGAGAAGGCCAAGCGCATGGTCGAGCATGGCAGGGACGTCGTGATCCTGCTCGATTCCATCACGAGGCTCGCCCGCGCCTACAACTCAGTGGTTCCGCCTTCGGGCAAGATCCTCTCCGGCGGCGTGGACTCAAATGCCTTGCACAAGCCCAAGCGCTTCTTCGGCGCCGCGCGCAACATCGAGGAGGGGGGGTCGCTCACCATCATCGGCACCGCGTTGATCGACACGGGCAGCCGCATGGACGAGGTCATCTTCGAGGAGTTCAAGGGCACGGGCAACATGGAGATCCACCTCGACCGCAAGCTCATGGAGAAGCGCATCTTCCCCTGCCTTGATATCAACAAGTCCGGCACGCGCAAGGAAGAGCTCCTGCTCAACGAGGAGGAGCTGGGCAAGGTCTGGATCCTGCGCAAGATGCTCCAACCGCTCAACCAGATCGACGCGATGGAGTTCCTGCTCGACAAGGTCACGCCCTGCAAGACCAACAAGGAATTCCTGATGTCGATGAATCAGTAGGACCGCTGTCGATTACTTCCTTGGAAGCACCACGATTCCGTTCGTCACCTTGGCGAGCCCCTCGAGAGAGAGGCTGAAGTCGCCGACCTTGGCGTACATCTGCGAGGAACCCCCGCCGTCGAGCGCCATCGAGTCCTGGCAGTCGAAACCGCCGTTGAACATGCGCCCACCCATGCGCTTTGCGAGCTCCTTGAGCGAGATGCCGTGGCCCGAGGTGATGAGGAGCACGACCATGCCCTGCCCGTCGATGCCGACGGCGGAGCGCGCCGATAGCCCTTCCTTGAGCTTGGGGACGCTGCCGCCTATCGTGAGCCTCGGGCCCACCTGCAGCGCCATCGAGACGTTGCCGCTGTCCTTGAAATCCTTCGGCGTCGCGATGGCCGGCTTTTTGTCCGCGATATAGAAGACGCTCCACCAGCTCGTGTTGTGCAGGGGCCTCAGCTGTTTTTTGCCGCTGATGATGAGGCCGATGGACTCGTGCTCCGGCGTGAAGAAGCCGCCGTTGATCGCTACGAGCGCGCCTTTCCTGTCGGCCATCTCCCGGATTGTGGCGCCTTCCTTCTCGTTGGCCGCCATGGCCACGTCCAGTCCGTATTTCGCCGGATCGATCCTGAAGGCGTGTATCCAGGTGCGTTCGCCTTCGGACAGGTCGAACGAGTAGGTCGCGTACTGCAGCCCGTCCCTGAGCTGCCTCCAGATGTAGGGGGATTTCGGCGCGGCGCTGCACTGGATCGGCGTAGCCAGGGCCGCCAGCAAGAGCGCGAAGAAAATATATTTTGTTTTCATCTGCCCCATATATCCACGGCCGTCCCTTCTTTGATCCTGTCATGCCCGCTGACTATGACCATGTCGTCGTCCGCAAGCCCTCTCGCTATCTCGACGAGGCTGCCGCGCGTCTGTTCGGGTATGACCTGAACCTTGTGCGCCTTGCCGTTCACGACCGTGAAGACGAAATATCCTCGTGTCTCCCTGATGATGGAGCTCTCGGGTACGAGGTGGACGCGGCGCGTGGTGTCGCCCGTCATCTCCACGGCCGCCGTCATCCCCTCCTTGTAGATTGCCGCGGGGTTGGGGATGGAGGCGCGCACGATGAGTTTGTTGTCCGATGGGTCGATCTTCGTGTCGATCGCCGTCACGGTCGCCTGTTCCCTCCTGTCGCCGAGCGACGGGAACACGACGTTTAGCCGTGAGCCGGCCTTTATGTCGCCGGACATCTCCTGTCCTATCCTGAACTCCACGAGCGCCGGGTCCATCCGCTTCACCGTGGCGATCGGACTGCCCGCCGCCGCCATGGAGCCGGCCGTGACCAGCCTCTTCACGAGCACTCCGCTTATCGGGCTCGTGATGCCGGGCTCCCCGATGTTCGTCTCCGCCCGGCCGATATCGGCCTGTATCCTCTCGATCTCCGCTTCGTCGTCCGCGACCTCTTTTTCGACCTCATCGTACTGCTCCTGGTCTATGCGTCCCTCGTCGAGGAGCCTGTCGCGGTTTCGCAGGATGTAGCTGTCCTTCTCGGCCTTGTTGCGGATCTCCCTGAGGTCGGCCCTCATCCTCGCCAGCCTCACCGCAAACTCCTCCTCCGAGATCCTCGCGATGACTTCGCCCGCGTTCACCGCCTGTCCCTCGGCAACCGCGAAGGACTCGATGACCGCATCCTCGGGCAGGGATATGTCCGCTTTTTCAGAGGCTGAGAGCGTAGCCGGGATCTGGGAGATGTTCGCCTTGTCCTCCGTCGCCACGGTTTCGACCGTGACCGGTATCCCGGAGGCCTCGCCCCTCAGAAGATTTGACAGGAATCCGCCCCGCTCGTTCGAGCAGCTGAAGGCCACGATGATCACGGCGGCCAGGGTGATTAAGATGGCTGATTTCATAAGTCGTTGGATGCGCCGGGATTATAGTGAAAGGGGGACGCTAGGCAATGGAAAAGGGGGCTCCATAGCCCTTGACGGTAAAGGTTTCGCATGGTAACTGACCGCTTCCTTTTTTCCCGATAATTCAAGGGGTTCTTATGGTTGAGATGGAAGTTCTGGTGTCGTTGTGCAAGAGGCGGGGCTTCATATTCCAGTCCAGCGAGATCTACGGCGGGATCAACGGATTCTGGGATTTCGGGCCCGTGGGCTGCGAGCTCAAGCGCCGCATCAAGGACTCATGGTGGAAGAGGATGGTCCAGGATCGCGAAGACGTCGTGGGCATCGACTCCTCCATCATCGCGCATCCCGAGATCTGGATCGCTTCGGGCCACGTGGCGAGCTTCAACGATCCGATGGTCGACTGCAAACAGTGCAAGCGCAGATTCCGCCTCGACGAGATACCGGCCGCCGACGCGAAGAAGTGCCCCGAGTGCGGCGGCGATCTGACCGACGCGCGCGAGTTCAACCTCATGTTCCAGACCCACGTGGGCGCCACCGCGGACGGCGCGTCCATCGCGTACCTTCGGCCCGAGACCTGCCAGTCGATATTCACGCAGTTCAAGAACGTGCAGGTGTCGAGCAGGATGAAGGTCCCCTTCGGCATCGCGCAGATCGGCAAGGCCTTCCGCAACGAGATCACGCCGCGCAATTTCATATTCCGCTCGCGCGAGTTCGAGCAGATGGAGATGGAGTTCTTCTGCCACGCGGCCGAGGCCGACAAGTGGTACGAGTACTGGATAGGAGAGCGCTTCGCCTGGTTCAAGTCGATCGGCGTCAATCCCGAGCGGCTCAGGCTCCGCCCGCACGAGCACCACGAGATGGCGCATTACGCCAAGGGGTGCACCGACGTGGAGTATGAGATGCCCTTCGGCTGGTCCGAGATGGAGGGGATCGCCAATCGCACGAACTACGACCTCACGAACCACATGAAGCACTCGGGCAAGGACCTCACGTACTTCGACGAGGTTCTGAAGGAGAAGTTCGTGCCGTACGTCATCGAGACCTCGGTGGGCGTTGACCGCACCGCGCTCGCGATACTCTCCGACGCGTATCGCGAGGAGGAGGTCAAGGGCGAGAAACGCGTGGTCATGGGCTTCCATCCCTCGATCGCACCTGTGCAGGTCGGCGTGCTCCCGCTGTCGGCCAAGCTCAAGGAGCCCGCTAAAAAACTGGAGCAGGAGCTGCGCCGAGGCTTCGTGAGCGAGTACGACGACGCCGGCTCGATAGGGAAGCGCTACCGCCGCCACGACGAGATCGGCACGCCTTTCTGCCTGACCTATGATTTCGAATCTGAGAACGATCACGCCGTCACCGTGCGCGACCGCGACACCATGCAGCAGGAGCGCGTGCCGATGGAGAAAGTCGCGGAATACCTGAGAGACAAATTCGTACGATAGTTCGATACCGACGGACCAACTAAGGAGGAGCACAGATGAGCACCAAGTATGTTTACACGTTCGGCGCAGGCAAGGCGGAGGGCAACGCGACGATGAAAAACCTGCTCGGCGGCAAGGGCGCCAACCTCGCCGAGATGTCCGGCCTGGGCATCCCCGTCCCTGCGGGGTTCACGATCACGACCGAGGTCTGCACGCATTATTACGATCACGACAAGACATACCCCAAGGAGTTGGACAAACAGGTGCAGGACGGTCTCCGCTTCGTGGAGAAGGCGATGGGCGCGAAATTCGGCGACCCCAAGAATCCGCTGCTCCTCTCCGTTCGCTCCGGCGCGCGCGCGAGCATGCCCGGCATGATGGACACGGTGCTGAACCTGGGGCTCAACCAGGAGACTATCCGCGGGATCATCGACCGCACGGGCAACGAGCGCTTCGCCTACGACTCCTACCGCCGCTTCATCCAGATGTACAGCGACGTGGTGCTCGGCGCGGAGTCGCATCATTTCGAGACGATAATCGACGAGCTCAAGAAGAGCAAAGGCGTGAAGCTCGACACCGAGCTCACGGCGGCCGACCTCAAGGAGCTCTGCACGCGCTTCAGGGAGCTGGTCAAGCGCGACCTGGGCCGCGACTTCCCCGACGACCCGAGGGATCAGCTCATCGGCGGCATCGGCGCGGTCTTTAAATCCTGGATGACCCCGCGCGCGATCGAGTACAGGAGGCTCCACGCCATCCCGTCATCCTGGGGCACCGCGGTCAACGTGCAGGCGATGGTCTTCGGCAACATGGGCGACGACTGCGCCACCGGCGTGGCCTTCACGCGCGATCCCGGAACCGGCGACCGCCGTTTCTTCGGCGAATACCTCATCAACGCGAAGGGAGAGGACGTGGTCGCGGGCATCCGCACGCCTCAGCCGATCAACGTCGCGGCCAAGAAATCCCCGGACGAGAAATCGCTCGAGGAGGCGATGCCCAAGCCCTACACGGAGCTCGAGAACATCTACAAGAAGCTCGAAAAACATTACCGCGACATGCAGGACATCGAGTTCACCATCCAGCAGAACAAACTCTGGATGCTGCAGACGCGCAACGGCAAGCGCACCGGGCCGGCCGCGGTGAAGATCGCGGTGGACATGGTGAACGAGAAGATGATCGACAAGCGAGAGGCGCTCATGCGCGTCGCGCCCGCCCAGCTCGATCAGCTCCTCCATCCGCGCCTCGATCCCAAGGCAAGGCGCGAGGTGGTGGCAAAGGGCCTGCCCGCTTCGCCCGGCGCCGCGGTGGGGCGGGTGGTTTTCACGGCCGACGAGGCCGCGCGCTGGGCCAAGGACGGCAAGAAGGTCATACTCGTGCGCCTCGAGACCTCGCCCGACGACATCAAGGGCATGGCGGTCGCGCAGGGCATCCTCACCTCGCGCGGAGGGATGACCTCCCACGCGGCGGTGGTCGCGCGCGGGATGGGCACTCCGTGCGTCGCCGGCTGCGGTGAGCTAGGGGTCGACGCCGGGCGCAAACAGGCCCGCATAGGCGAGATCGTGCTTTCAGAGGGGGACCCGATCACCATCGACGGCGGCACCGGCGAGGTGATGCTGGGCGAGTTGCCCACGATAGCGCCGGAGCTCACCGGCGACTTCGGCACCTTCATGGCCTGGAGCGACGAGTATCGGAAGCTCAAGGTCCGCACGAACGCGGATACCCCGCATGATGCGCAGACGGCGCGCAACTTCGGCGCCGAGGGCATAGGGCTCACTCGCACGGAGCACATGTTCTTCGAGGGGGACCGCATCGACGCGTTTCGCGAGATGATACTCTCCGAGGACATCGAGGGCCGCAAGAAGGCGCTGGCCAAGATCCTCCCGATGCAGAAGAGCGACTTCAAGGGCATCTTCAAGGTGATGAGCGGCTACCCGGTCACCATCCGCCTGCTCGATCCGCCTCTGCACGAGTTCCTGCCGCACACGGACGAGGAGGTCGAGGACCTCTCAAAGAAGATGGGCGTGTCTGCGCAGAAGCTGCGCGATAAGTCGGCGGAGCTGCACGAGTTCAACCCGATGCTCGGCCATCGCGGCTGCAGGCTGGGCGTCACCTATCCCGAGATCTACGCGATGCAGACGCAGGCCATCATGGAGGCGGCCTGCGAGCTTGCGCGCGACGAGAATGTGGCCTGCATCCCCGAGATCGAGATCCCGCTGGTCGGCCACTACCATGAGTTGGTGCAGCTGCGCGCGGTCTGCGACAAGGTCTGCCAGGAGGTGATCGCCAAGACGGGGGTCAAGGTCGACTACACGATCGGCACCATGATCGAGCTGCCCAGGGCGGCGATCACGGCCGACGAGATCGCGAAGCACGCCGACTTCTTCAGCTTCGGGACCAACGACCTCACGCAGACCACGTTCGGCTTCTCGCGCGACGACGCGGGAAAGTTTTTGCGCGAATACGTGCAGAAGAAGATCCTGCCGTGCGATCCCTTCGTCACGATCGACCGCGACGGGGTGGGCCAGCTAATGAAGATCGCGGTCGCCAAGGGTCGCGCTACCAATCCCAAGCTCGATATCGGTATCTGCGGCGAGCACGGCGGCGATCCGGATTCAGTGGCCTTCTGCAACGAGATCGGGCTCAATTACGTCTCATGCTCTCCGTACCGCGTTCCGATCGCGAGGCTGGCCGCCGCCCAGGCAGAGCTCGCAGAGACCAAAAAGAACTGAAAGGGAAGGGGACGTTCCACCCCGTCTCAACACCTTCAAATCACCGGCAAATTTAGGGCGAGTTGAAAAAGTTGGTGTGGATAACCGGGGTACACTGGGGACAGGCCCCTTCTCTGCCCCTGGTCTGCAATGCATCAGTTTGCAGATGTACCTGTTCGGGGACTGTCCCCTATACGCCCCTCCTTAAATATTTAATAAAATCAATCAGTTATAAATGACGCGGCGTTCGTGGTATTTCACGCAACTTTTGTAAAAAATTGCCGATAATTAGCATGGTTGGGAGATAGGTCCCACCGGTTTAACAAGGGGGTTAGGGATGAGTGATTCTGTATCAAAGTGCGGCCGCCCGGGTCAGGACTCCCGCGCGTGCAAACAAGCCGATTACGCGGACTGCGACGATCTCAAGTCAGCGGATCTCACCCAGTTGATCAGCTACAACGGTCACGGCCTCAGGCTCGTGTTATCGGGTCTGGATCGCCGCAAGTTCAAGGCGCCGAGTTTCAAGCAGATCCGCAACATGGACTGGTCCAAGTTCGAGGGCCAGGACGGGGTATGCAGGCAGGGCAACAAATGGTTTGCCTATAAATCCCGCCAGGCGTCTCTCCCTGCAGATGCGGCGCAGGCAGGCGGAGAGGTCGCCGCACCGGTTGCGAAAAAGGATTTTTTTGCCGAGATCTTTGACCCGATAGAGGCCGGACTTGATCTTGCCATGAAGGGCCGCTTCGAGAAGGCGGTCGAAGAGGTGGGCCCGGAGCGCCTGGCAGGGCTGGGCGTTGCGGCGCTGCTCGGCCTGGTCGTCGTCTACAATATCATCCGCTGGCCGTTCAGGGCGGCGAAGAAGAAGCGCGTTGCGATACAGAGGGAGGAAGCCGCAAGGGCGAGGGCTGTCGAGGCCAGTAAGGAAAGGGAGCGCCTTCGTGAGCTCGATGACGCCAGGAGGCAGGCGAGCGACGCCGAGTTGAGGATAGCCCAGGCGGAATCAGCCGCTCAGGAGGCGATAAGGATGGCCCGTGAGCTGGCCGCAGCGAGGGAGCGTACCCCGACCCCTCAGCCGTTGGATGTCATTCGTGAGGATACCCCGCTGCCGTTGATTCGAAGGAGCGACACTCCGCCGGAGGGCACCAGGGTAGAGGCTGTAAAGACTTATGCCGAGGGCAGGGAGGCCGACAAGACCGACCCGAATCTCAGGCCGATGGTCTCTGTCAGCGTGAATTTTGATGTCATAGATGCGGTGCTGGATATCAAGGGCAATCCGCTGGTGGAGATCGAGAAAGAGTTTGGTCTTGAGATCAAGCCGGCGGAGCTCAAGAAGGCCGCGATACTTGCGCAGGCTTTTCCGGTCGAGGGCAAGACCCTTGTGGAGACAACTACCGAGTATCTGACGATAGGCAGCGTCTTTGAAAAGGAAAGCGCTGAGGTGCTGGGCGAAAAAGCCCTCATAAGAGCGGTCGTACATGTCTCGCAGGAGAAGGTGGGTGTGGAGGCAGCAAGGGCGGCGTTGGCGCCGTACGATTCCTGGTTTAAGACCGGCGAGGTCGTGACGGATGATTACAAGGAGTGGTGGAGACTCAAGGAGAGGAGAATGACCCTGACGCCGGACGAACCCGTTCGCCCGCCGGCAAAAGAAACTTCAAATACGACCATAGTCCAGCATGAGCAGTACGCTGCGCCGGCAAGCGCTGACGCAAGGCGCTCCGAGATTGTGGGGAGAGAGACGAGCGAACGAACGATAGATCCCGGCGTTGCGTCGGCGGACGTTTTGGCTGAACAGGAGGCCGGCAAGATAGCGGCGGCGCGAAGGTCAACCGTGGTTTTGACTAGTGGCCCGTTTGATCTCGGCGAGGAGGTTGTGGGTGGGAGCGTGGAAGATGGATTCCTATTCCGAGAGGAACGGGGTGGTCTCAGGGCCCAGGCCTCCATACACATCAATCCGGTAAAGGCCCTGGAATCTGCGCTGAGCAAATTGGAGAAACACCCCAAATATACGGGGTTTACCGAGACCGACCGACGGCTCCTTGCGGAAAAGGTGGTGAAGGCGGCGACGGAGATCCCGGGGTTTGCGGAGGAGTTTTTCGACGGCAACAGCAACTACATCCGCACGGGAAGGCTTGAGGATGCGGTCGAGACCGCGCGCGGCCTGTTGCCGGACAAACCCGCAAAGATGGGTTTGAGCAAAGGGCTAAAGCCGCGAACTGAGGAGAGAAGGAGCGGCAACAGCGGGTTCGAGGAGCTCTTCGACGAGAGAGAAGCAAAAGAGGCGCGTGGCCTGATTGAGAAGGCGCTCGAAAAAGGCGGCAAGTAATTCCTGGATCAGAGAATCGGATGCCGAAGATAAAAGACAGATGCGGCGGCCGCGGGCAGCCCTGCGCCGCCGCTTTTCCTGACTGCGAAGCCGAGTCGCGAAGCGGCGCAAACGTGCGTCCGCTCTCGAACGAGCCCGCTGATCCGGAATCGTTCGCGCGATCGATAGAGAAATACGGAGAGCTCTGCCGCTATTCCGACACCTCAAGGTACAAGTACGGCTGGTTCACGAGGCCGGCGCCGATCCAGTTCGGCTGGCGCAATGCCGAGAACCCAAAGCCCGAGGCTGAGACATCACAACCTGAGGCTCAAAAATCAAAACCCGAGATTCAAACATCAAAACCTGAAGCTCGAAGCTCGGAGGATAGCGAAGGTCCCTCCAGCGCCCTCCTCATAGGCGGCGTAGTAAATGTCGTCCTCATCGCGCTAGCCGGCGCGGCGTACGGGGTCTATCGCCGCATGAAACGGAATCTCTCAGGCGAGGGGCCAAAAGAGATGCCACCTGAACCCACGCCACCTGCATCTGAGTCTGCACCCACGTCTGAGCCTGCAGCACCTGCTCCTGCGTCTCCGCCTGAACCACCTGAACCCGCGGCGTCTGCACCAGAGCCTGCGGCGTCTGAATCTGCGTCTCAACCTCAGGACCCGATCTTGGAACCTGTGCCGCTTGGCCCGATAGCCATAGGGGAAGGACCGTACAAACGTGGCGATCCGATGCCCGAGAGCGTCATGAAGGTGATCGCCTCCATAGAACATGGTTTTTCGACCCTCCCTCAAATTATTCAGAGTCACACTCTCAAAGAGTTCTGGAGTGCCGCGACCTACAGCGAGGAGAACATGCGTCTGTTCTTCCGGGACGGCAGGTTCACCATCGATGCGCTCTTTCACTGGCGCGCCCTTATATCCAGTTTCGGCAACTCTTTCGAAAGACAGCTGATCGGCGACAGAGAGATCACATTTGGGGAGAAAGTCCTGCCTGATGGTTTTCAGGGCAACACAGAGGACTATATACCAAAGATCATCGAAGAGATGCGGGCCATAGATACCCTCTTTGCAAAGCTCCCCTTGGATTCACAGACACGCATTGCTTGGAACGTCGCGCAGCTGCCGCAATCATTCCAGGATGGAAAACTCACATTGTATGCAGTGCACTTGGGGCACGGGCTGGCGCGGGGTTATAGCCGCGAGCCTGCACCCGCGCCTCAACCTGTGCCTCCGCCTTTCAAGGCCCCGCCTCCGAAGGGCCGGGTGGCACGTGGCGAAGATTCAAAGACAGGCGTCTTTCGTAAGCCGGAGCTCTCGGAGAGCGTGACGGGCAAGTGGGACGGGAGTGAGCCTGAACCTTTGGAAGGAGCAGAGGCCCTGGCCGGTTTCGATGTCGATATCCCCGAGAACCGCACCACGATCCCCGCGCCCCCGCTTGAAAACAGCGTGCTCGCAAGGCTTCCCTCGCGGGAGGTGGAGTGGGTGCCGATGTCGCAGCGCGCCGGATCAGAGGCCCGCTCCATCGAGGCGCTCGCAGACGCGATCAGCAAAATCGGAATTTACGCAGGGCTGCCGCGCGAGGACATCGAGCGCAGGGCGGAGTTCTACTATGAGCTCTGGGTGAGCCAGCCGGCCGAGAAGAGCGAGGCGTTGCTCGAAAATCTGAGCGCGCGGGAGACGATTGTAGCAGGGGATGCGACTATACCTCAGGCGTGGGTGATCAGGCAGGAGGCCGCGCTCAACGCGAGGCTGAGACTCCTGGAAAACCGTTTCTACAGGGACCTGCCTGACAGCTTAACGGAGAAGATGACGCTTACGACGGAAAAGGAGATCCGGGAGTTTGACAAGTATGCGCAAAAGTTTCCGGAGCGGGTGCGGAGCGCGGTCGACGGAGAGGGCGGCGAGGGCAAAGAGTTGATCGTGGAGATATCGAGGGACGGACCGGCGAGGCTCATACAGCGCTCGGCCATGGCCATGGTCTCGAAATTTCACTTCTTTGAAGAGCTGGCCGACGAGGTCTTTTCCCGCGATGGTCTCGCCAGGATCCTCCTCGTCCATTCCGACCGCAGTCCTGTTGATAAGCTCGCTTACAGGATCAGCAGGATGATCGATTTCTCAGGGCTCTCTGCAGGGCAGCTCGATCTGCTTGCGAAGAGATATATCGAGATGTGGGAGGATATGCCCAAGATAGAGCGCGCCAAGATCTGGTACAGCGGCTTCGAGGAAGAGGATAAGGTAGAGTTTATAGAGGTCTCGAAACAGGAGGAACATATCGCGAAGGCGCGAAAGTGGGGTATGGAACCGCTGCTCAAACCGATCGTCAAAGAAGGGGCTCAGACCGCGGCGAACGTGAGCGAGCCGCCCGACTCATGGTTGCGCTGGCAGAGGGCTGAGACAAAGGCATGGTTTGAGGCGGAAAGGGTCGCCTCTGAGGGCGATACCAACGTGGAATTTCAGGCCAGGGTTATTCACAGGCAGCTCTTCGTACCGGAGAACGAAAAGTTCATGGGGCTCCTCGCCGGGGACAGATATCGCCTTTGCAAATTCGTGGCCCTGGGCATGGCGGAGGCTCGGAAGGATCCTGAGTTCATGAAGAACCACGTGAATGAAAACGGATACATCTCCCCTGAGGGCATAGAGATCATCATGAAAAAGGGCGGGGTCAACGACTCTCGGATGGATCTGAGGGTGAGGAGATCACGGGGTTTGAGACTCACCAGAGAAAAGCTGAAGGATATGCCTGCGCCGAACGTCTGGAAATCCAAGGTCGGCTGGGAGCATGTAAAGTAATGATATTGCTGGGTTATCCCTGTGTCCGTTGTAATTCGTTATTTTCCCGCAACTTTTTCAAATCCCTGCCGATAATCTGATCGAGGGGAGGGCCATGCTCGCGGGGAGATATGGCCGGAAGGATCAAAGCTCGTAAGCACGCGCAGCGGGAATCATATCCTGCCTGCGCTGATCTGTACCGCAATAACCCCAGCGTCCTCAGTTCAGATCTCACAAATCCGGATGCATTCTCAAAGGATGTGGCAAGGCACGGTTTGAGCCTGTGCACGATGCCGAAGGGCTCGCCCTTTAAGTGGGGCGTTTACGGCGAGGCCCCGAAGATTCAGACCGGTCTCTCGGGCGATGCAGACGCTGAGCCTGTTTTTGCTCCTGAGGCTTTGTCTGTAACAGCTGCCGAGTCCGGTGAGGAGAAGACGGAAGGGAACTTGGCGGGCTGGCTGATCAGCGGCGCAAGCGCGCTGGTGTTTGCAGGCGTAAATACCGTGCTGGCATTGAAGATATTGAAGATGCGCGCCAAGACAAAGGCCGCGCGTGCTGAGACAGAGAAGATCTTGGCTGAAATGGGCAAGGGCGAATTGCCGCCCCTTGCCGAACCGCCTCCTGAGCCCCAACCTGAGCCTAAACCTGAGCCCAAACCTGAGCCTGTGCCTGAACCTACTCCTGTTCCTGCTCCTTTGCCCGAGGCCGTTGAACCTGAGCCCTTTACCCCGCCTGAGAGGGCGGAGGCTCCATCCGAGGATCTGCCTGTTCTCGAATTGCCGAGAGTGAAAGTGCCCGTGCCCAGGCCCGGCGCCGCAAAGGCAGTGCCGCCCGGTTCTACTCTCAAGACGTTTCTTGAGTTCTTCCTTGCAGACAAGCCGGGCGCTGCAAAGGCAGTGCCGCCCGGTTCTGCACCGCAGCCGCTGCCCAGGCCTGCCTACGTGCCGCCGCCTCCTGTCACATCCGGCATTGAAGAGTCGGGCATGTTTGATCCTGCGAAAGGTCTTTCGGAACAATCTGAACTCCTGGACCTCGGTAAACTGATGGATATGTATCAGGCCCAGTCCGACTCTGTCCCAGAGGAGGATTTTGATGCGCTGGTGACCCTTGTGCCCAAGAAAAAGGAGAAGGGCCTCTTCGAGAGGGCGAAGGACGGCGTGAGCAGCGCGATCGCGAAGGTCAAAGGATTGTTCTTCTGGACCAAGGTGAATGACAGCATGATCGAGGAAGAGTACAAGTCGCCGCCTCCCCTGCCCGATGCTTCCGAGATCCAGCCGTTGCCGTCGGATCTCACGAAAGAGCTCTCCGATATTATCGCAGGCTCAGTCGAGAGGGTCGGGCGCCTCCTCCCCGAGGCGATGAGGGTCCCCTTTGCAAGGTCGATCTGGACCTACGAGAGCAGGACGATCGAGGGTGAGCGGGGAGCCCTCTTCAATGTGATGCGTTCGCTCATCCAGGTAGCGCGTATGTCCGGCGATCAGCGCGAGGCATATCATGACGCCGAGGGCTACATGCTGGAATCCGCGGCGGACAGGGTCATCGTAGAGAACAGCGGTCTGCCGATGGCAGCGAAGCTCGCGCTGCAGATGCGCTCCATCGACGAGTTTGCGGGCATGGAGAGCGAGGAGCTCCACGGCGTTGCGCGAAGGCTCTATGCTCAGTGGTCCATGATGACGCCGATGTCGAAGAAAAATGTGATAGCGGCGGATTGGGATGACCGCAACATGAGCCCGGCGCGTTTCTACGAAACCTATGATATGCCGCCCGATTCCTGGGTAAAGAGAGAAGCTGAGTTCATGGCGGCTGAGCAGGAGGCGTGGGAAGAGGCGGCGCCCAGGAAGAGCGTGGGGAACTTAGAGATCCATGCCGTGCACGACGCCTTGTTCCTCAACGAATGGTTCGAGTCTGCGAGAGCCGCGAAGAGGTTCAAGATCGCGAAGGCCCTGGCGTCCGTGCTCTTCGACCCTGAGTTCAGGTCTCATCGCGTGCAGCTCCTGCCCCCCAAACAACAGGCGAAGCTCTATGATGTCGATATTTACGTAGACAACGATGGCAAACTCAACAGGGACGGGCTCCTGGTAGCATTCGATCGCGCCGGCCTCGGCGTGCCGCCGGTGGACACGGTCATCATGCTGCCCGGCAATCGCAACGAGATACTCCCCTTGCCCAAGGCGCCGGATGGCGAGCCTGTGTCGACTGACGGCAAAGAGATCCCAGCAGTCGATGCGCCGGAGGATGTCGACGCGATGATCGAGGAGGTCAGGGGCCTGATCGCAAAGAGGCACGGCGGCAAGATGCCTATCGCCGATGTCGAGGAACTCGACCTGAACGAAATCGAGATAATCAGGGATGCCAGTGAGGCTTCAATCCAGCTCGATGTCAGGGAGATGGAGGAAGTCAGGACTGCCGGCGAGCCCTCAGTCCAGCTTGATGTCAGCGATATGGAGGAACTCCCCCCTGAACTCGGCGAGGGCGTGGGCAGGGGTGTTGCGACCGGTGTTACCGAGACCAGGGCCACACAGAATGACTACGTCAGCGGCGGCAAACCTACAGCGGCCGGCGTGAAAGAGACCGTGGTGCACGAGAAAGACGGATCCAGGCCGCAGGGCAGGGCCATGAAAGCGTTGAAGGGCTGGGCAGCCAGGGCAGCCACGGTGCTAAAGGGCGCAGAGAAGAAATAGGAAATCGGGGTCAGTCCCCCATTTATAATTCGTTGATAATCAAGTTGAATAAACCGCACTTTTGAAATTTTGCATCTAATTTGTTCTTCATTTTGTACATCCTCCAAATTACATATCGACAATACAACAGCTTAGCCGTTGGCCCGCATCTTGCTTAATGGTGGTTCATGCCTCGCGCTCCAAGATCGCTTCCATCTGCTGCCATGCTCCATGTCATATGCCGTGGCAATAACGGCATGCGGATATTCAGGAATCGTTTGGATTTCTCACGATTCAAGCACACGCTTTCGCGATATCTGAAGGACGTACAGATATATGTTCATCATTATGTACTGATGAACACGCACTGTCATTTTCTGGCATGGTGTGAGGAGACTTCTGCGCTCGCACCATTGATCAAAGCAGTCTGCGTCTCTTACAATTATCAGTACTGCAAGCGCTATTCATATAAGGGCCACCTCTGGCACAGCAGATTCAGGACAGTTGTCATAGAGGACGAAGATCAGTGGGCTCAGTGCGGCAGATATATCGAGCTGAACCCGGTATATGCGGGCGCATGCAGAGATCCCAGAAATTATCCATGGTCGAGTTATCATTATTACGAGACAGGGGGAAGGGACGCGCTTATTCAGCCAATCTTGATGAGGGACGAGTTTCGCTTGAGAGAGAAAGGCGATATCAATGAATCATATCGCGAGTTTGTGTTGGCAGGGATCGATCTGGATTATCGGAAACTGAAGAAACAATTTGAGGGACAAAGGAGTCCGAGATCTTGAACAAAAACACCTCAGTTTTTTCAACCTGTCCTTAAAAGACATTAACAATCAATATGTTATAAACAGGGGACTGACCCCTTTGGGGAAGCAACTTTGGGGGTCGGGCCTGCCGATAATACTGTCAGTAAAGGGGGAGGCCTTCTATTTCGGGGGGCTTCATGACAGGCGCAGGTCAGGTCCGTGTTTCTGAAGACCTGAAAGACTGTCCGCAGTCCATTGACGACGGCCTGGATTTCGAGTGCGTGGATCCGGAGGCAGGCACTGATGCTGCGGTTCATGTGGAGCAGCATGTTGATACAGTCGAAGGGGAGTATCCCCATGCATGTCTTGCAGCCCGATTGCTCAGCACGATTGCCCCTGGCGGCAACACCCTTCTGACTGCGGTCCCGTCGATCGCCTGCAACGTGACAGCTGCATCAGGTGACGATGATGGCGGGATCTTCTCTTCAGTCGGCTCCGCGGTAGATGCGATCGTTGACGGGGTAGAGACTTTCATCTCCGTCCTGGATAACAGGAAGGCCTCGATCATTCCGATGCTCGGAATGATCGCAGGCGGTGTCGTTGGCGGGCAGTTCTCTGCAGATGAGACCACATCTGTCGGATTCGATCTTTCCGATCCAAACAACAGGGCACGATTGGCTGTCGAGATAGTATCGGAACGGTTGGGTCACCTGGTCGATCCAAAGATAAAATCTGAGATCGAATCGTATGCAAATTACAGGGCTGAAAAAATCACGGACATGTATGAGCTGGTAAATGAGACAGAGTGGAAAGCAAGAGATTACATAGCGCGCGGACAAGCGACCGAAACGACTGCCGTACGTGTTGTGGAAGATCTGATCCCACGGGAATTGTGGGAGGGGCGCTCCATTGGTACAGGTGTAGAGGTGATCAACGCCTTTCTGAGGGGCGATCTTGGTCGCGAGCCGACGGCCGCAGAGGTGACAAGAGTGAGAGACGCTATCCGACCTAGAAGCTATTTTGAAAACAGCGACTTAAAGGAATCGGTCATGGGTCTCGAGGGAAAGAGAATTTTTCAGATCTTCACCAGCGAGTTCATGGACGGGCTTGCCGCTGAACTGAGGAAGATGTCGGCGCGCTTCGAGGACACGCACGGCCGCAAGCCCGTGATCCGCGAGATCGGGGCCGGAGACGGCAGGCTCAGCGCAGGCCTGCGCAGCCGCGGCATAGACATAGAGGCGACCGACAACGGAAGCTGGGAACTTGGAGAGACGCACCTTGTCACAAGGATGGATTCAGTCGATGCAGCCAGACAGTCGGACATCGTCCTCGGCTCATGGCTCTCTCCGCCAGACGGCCGGCACGATGCGGACGTTGCGCGCGTTATTGCAGAGAACCCTGAGAAGGCGCTCGTGGTAGTGGGCCAGCCGGCCAGCAACTGCGGCAGCTTCACCGAAGCTACGTACGACAACGCCACGAACAGCAAGCGTTTCTATGATTTTATCAGCGATCCCTCGAGCGGCTTAAAAGTGAAAAATCTGGAGCATTTGAGCAGCTGGCGCACTGAAGGCACGACTGTGACATTCTCACACATGGACTTCGGGAGTTCAAATATGACCGAGACGGGTGTTCAGGTATATCGCGGCACCGGGGTCGACCTGGATGCAGAGCGAGGTGTTTTCGCGAGGAGCATCGCCGATGCCGAATACCGGGGGCCTGAGAGGGAGACCATGGCTGCCCTAATCCAGGATTATCTCGATCTCAATTACGATCAGATCAAGGAGGAATGGCTTGGTTCGGAAGCTGCGCGTGAAGCCTTCGGCACTTTCCGCAGGTTCGTCATAAACAGGGTAAGGCCATACGAGATCGAAGATGCCGATATTATCGAAGAGTCTCGCTCCTCCCGCCCCGCATCCCTCGGCGATGGTGTTGGCAGGGGTGTTGCGACCGGCGTCGACTCAACCAGGGCCACTGGCAACACCTATGCCAGCGGAGACCAGGTGACCGAGGGCGGCAGGGAAGAGACCGTGCAGCGCGAGAAGGACGGCTCCAGGAAACCGACTGATGCCGAGAGAATGAAGGCCGAGGCAGCGAAGGCCGGCAGGGTGGTCGAGGAATCGCGAAAGAAATAGGGACCCTATATATATGATAATGACAACGCCCCCGAGAGGGGGCGTTTTTGTTTTTCGGATATGGAGCAGGATGTTATTCAACTCAGATGCGGGCCATTATGTCGCCCACATGCATCTCGTCTTTGGCCCAATTGAGGAAGCGGCGGTGCATCTTCTCGTCGTTTCTGCCCATGAGCGCGCGCTGGCAGTGAAAGAGTATCGAGGGCGCGAACTGGCGGTTGCCGTCTGTGAAGAACCGCACGTTGCGCACGAACTTGCGGTGGAGCTCTTCCCTCTTTTCCCCTTGTTCAGCGTACATGAGATCCACGTTCTTCTTCAAGAAATTCGCCGCGCAGCCGATCGCCCACTGTCTGCCCTTTGTCGGCACGTTATGGTGCACGACAAAGGTGGTGATCGATTTCATGGCCTCGCGCTCTTCGTTGGTTTTGCCGAGCCTCTTGAACCTCTCCTGTGCGTCGAGCAGGCGCAACAGCGCGTTCGCCATGTGGGCCATGTAGACGCTGTTTTTCGGGCCGGACGCGAGCCTCTCCCTCTCTGCGTCTCCGCCCGCGCCCTTGACCGCGGCCGAGTAGTAGATGTGCGCCAGGTGCTCCGCGGTCGAGCGGTCCATGGCGCCTTTGGCGATGATCCAGTGTTCGAGGTGGTTTGCGCACGAGATGATAAGCCCCATCATGGACGAGACGCGCTCTGAAAGCGCCGTGTGTTCCACCTTCTTGAGCGATATGAAGTCCGCGAGATCGGACGCAGCGGTCGTGATCAGATTGACGGTGCGGACCATGTCGGTTGGCGCGACCGTCGCGCCGCTGCGCGAATAGAGGTCCATGGACTCCATGACTCCGCGCAGGTAGTCCAGCTGCGTCTCGCGCGTGTCCGCGCCCACGGCAGCCGAGATGTTCGCCAGGTCCAGTATCACGCCTTGTTCGATCTCAGCTGTGCTTCGCATCCGCCGCATGGTTTCGAATCTCGCTTCGGCGTTTGCATTCCTGAACGATGCTATGTTTCGCCACGGACCGATTGACCGGACGTTATCCCCGTCATCGCCGCCGCTTCCCCCGCTAGGCGGTGGTGCGAAGCGCGCGGGTCCGGTCATGTCGTCGGCCCCGGATGCAAAGCGCATGGCGGAGCGATTCGGTGTGCCCGGGAAATCCAGGGGGGTCGTTCCCGCGTTTACGAAGACATTTCCTGAGTGAAAGGCGTTTGCGAGGTTTCCTGCTGCCGGCAAGATCGGGTCAGCAGACTGAGGGACAAGCTGAAGATACGGGATAAATCCCGGCGGTTTGATAGTAGTCACAAAGCCCCCTTCATTTATGGTATCGGCAGTTTATTGCAAATGTTGCGTGGAAAGGTAAGGGTCTTTTGTTCAAAATAACATATTGAAATCATTAGTAATTTAGCCGTAAATCTATTTTTTCGCCCCCCGCAACTCCGCATGTACCCCCTGCCGATAATTATATGGGGGGATTCCTCAGTTCAAAGGGGTGCGAAGATGCAAAGCGCAGGCGAAGCAGTGAAGGACGTCGTCAACAATACTGTGGCGCTCGATATGAATGATATCGAGTTTATGGATCAGACCATGCAATTCGACGGCTCGGAGCTTGAGGAGGTCTGCGATCAGAACGCGCCTCGAGATGGCACGATGGAGCTCACCGAGGCGGACCTGAAGCCCGTGAACAAGGGCACGATGATTTACGATCCAACCAACGCACGTCAGCAAACCTCGGTCTTCAGGCCGGTCTCGAACGGCGTAGAGGGATATGAAACGTTCGAGCAGGCGCGCATGTTCCTGGAGCGGTATCCTGAGTTCGACAGGATCGGGAAGGACCAGCTGAGGAGTGATTTCTTCTATCATCTCATCGATGTCTATGAATCCCTTCCCAGGGAGGTGCAGACAGGCGCTCTGGGCAGGTCGGTGGACATGAAATGGGAAGAGAATTTCGAAAAGGCGCTCACCATAACGCAGAATGATCTAGGGATCGACGTGCGTGTGGGCGACGGTGTGAAGGATGTCCTGTTGATCGAGCCTGAGGGCAAGGTGCGCAGCAGCACTACTGAACTGGATCGCGTAGATATATTCCTTGAAGAGCGGATGCGTGGCTGGGATGACAAACTTAGGATCGAATTCAAGGAGATATGGTCTGCCGACGTCGACAGAGGCTACGGTCTTGAGGACAAGGGCACGCTTGAGATCAGGTTCGATCAGACGATCGAGCATTGGTTGGAGAACTACAGGGGCATGCCCACCGACGTGGTCGAAAAGATCATGGCCCTCGACATTCCGAGAGAAGACCTGCCCAGGCACGTGGACAATGCGATATACAATCACGGCCTCTGGCCGTCTGAGACAGCCAATTTCCTGGACAGCAACGTGGCCGGCCGGTCGGTCGAGCCCGAGTCCGTGAGGTACGGCGACGCTGATCTCATGCTCGACGTGGACACCTATATCGAGGAGAGGCTGGGAAGGCTCTCCAGCCGCGCGAAGTTCTCGAACAGTGAAATCGGAGAGGTGAGGGAGGTGTTCAAGGCCTCGGCGGAGGCCAAGTCCCTGAAGATGTCGGGCGAACCTTCTGTAGCCTCTCAGGAAGATCTCCAGATGTCATATGAGTATGCGATCGAGTCGATGCTCGCGCGTAAGATCGACAGGATGTATGATTTCCAACTGGGTTATTTTGATAAAAACATGCTCTCCAGTGAGATCATGGACGCTGCCAGGAATTCCAGCATGGGGCTGGAGGCGGCGCTCGGCGTGATCGAGATCGGGCTCCAGCATGGGCAGAGGGGCCTGGTCAATGCGTTCGACTACCTCGACGGCAGAAAACGCGTGGACAGCAAGCCTCAGGTCTTCGAGGTCAGCGATGGCGCTGGCGGCAGGAAGCGCATAACAGTGCCTGAAGGCGCCAAGAGCGGCGGGAGGGTGAACTTCGTGGAGCCTCCGCTCTCCGAGCACAGTGTCACGCGCGTGTTCGACATGAGCGAGTTTGCGCCGCAGAGCGAAAGGGATGTGACGGTCAGGGTCGACGCGGGCAAGTACCAGGAGCTGTCCGCCGAGAAGGCGGCTGCAGAGGCGGAGCGCGGCGTCACGCAGGTCTATTATGTCTCAGATCTTATCAGGGAAGAGCGCACGATCGCAGCAAGGAACAGGCAGAGACTGACGGCTGCGGACGAGGCCTACCTCTCCAGGCTCGGGCCCAGCATTACGCCGGATTCCGATGAGATCGCAAGGCGCATACAGGTGCTGGATTCCAACAAATTCACCGCTGAAAAGGCGTGGGTTGATGCACTCGTGGCGGACGGATTCACGAGGGCCAATGCAATACAGGCGATCAACAGCGTCGCAGTGGCGTGCTTTGACATAAATTTCGAGGGCGGCGAGGTGAGGCTCGTGATCGACAACGCAGTGAACAGGCCTGAGCTGCTCGAGCCCTTCCGCGGCTCATTCTATCCCGAGGACATGGGTCTCATCGCAGACCGGGCCATAGATGCGGTTCTCCCGCATCGCTCCGGCGTGATCCCGCTCAGGCCCGGCACCCTCGGCGACGGCGTGGGCAGGGGTGTCGCGACCGGCGTGACCGAGACGAGGGCCACCGAGAGCACCTTTGCCAGCGCGGGCAGAGTGACAGAGGGCGGCAGGAGAGAGACTGTGGAATCCAGGAAACCTGGCGCTGCCACGGAGCTGGAGGGCAAGGCGCGCGAGGCCGGCAGAGTGGTAGAGGAATCAAGGCGTCACTGACAGGGGTCAGTCCCCCATTTGTAAGTGGCTGATAGATAAAACGAATAAACCGCACTTTGGAAAAATTGAAGACGCTCCCAACAGGGGGCGTTTTTGATTTTCCGAACAAAAGCTGCTCAATTTTCTTAAAGCGCGCCTGAATCACCTTAATTTACAGTAAGTTACAAACAGGGGACTGACCCCTTTTCTGTGCCTTGAGGCAACTTTGGCCCCTCTGTCTGCCGATAATTCTTATGAGCGGGAGTCTCTGTCCCGTGGGGGAGTATTTATGATGGCAGGCGGAGAAGTACAGAGAGCAGCGCCGGATGCGACGGCCGGATCGTGCGCGCCTGATGTCTACGCCGGCGAAACGGTTGAGCAACAGTCCGTTCAGCCGGATGCAGCGGCGCCGGAGAGCTTCGACAGCGCGGGTCAGCCGGTGAGCGAGATGCCGCCGGAAGACGGCTTCGAACTCGTGGATCCGGAGCGAGAGACCCGGCAGATAGACTCGCCAAGGCGCGACTGGAAGGGTCTGGACAAGACGCTCTTCAAGAACAAGTGGTTCAGTTCCCTCTCCGATCAGGACAAGGAATACGTAAAGACGCGCGTGGAAAACCGCCTCTCGCAGCCCGGCTACGGGACCGATGTCGACGAGAAATCATACAGGAGGGCGCTCGCAGCAGAGAGGATGGCGCTCGAGGCCACGGACGCGAACAGGTGGAGCTCAGGCGATTCCTCCGCGCAGTTGACCATGGAGGACTACCTCAAGGAGCGCACAAAGCTCCTCGATAAGGAGAGCGGCAAGGCGCTGTCGACGCTCATGGACGCGAACCTCGATCCTGCGGAGGCGGTCGCGAACGGCAAAAGGGGAGTCGCGATCTACGAGAGGGGATACCTCGACGCAGTCTATCAGACCTCGGTGGAGCAGGCGGTCGAGGTGGAGATGCACGCTGCCGGGTTCCTCGGTGAGAAGGTCACGCGCCAGGCGCTCCCAGACATCGTGAAATACGGGCTCGCGGAGGTGAAGGGGGACGCAGCGCGACTGCCTGAGTTCATGCGCGAGGCGATGAGCGAGGAGTCGCTGAGAAGGCTGGCGATCGCGGCCGAGCGCGCCCTGAGCGACAAGCTTTCCGCAAAGCTCAAGGATGCCGCGAAGATGACCGCAAAGGGCGGCGTTACGTGGGGGATCGCGGAGGCTGCGGTTGGGGCCATGGGTGTTGAGAATCCGACCGCGAGATTCGCAGGCGTGATCTACCTCATGCACGGCCAGGGAGTGGCGATCGAAACAGTGATCAGGGCTAGGGCGGCTGCAAAGGCAGGCGGGACCAAGATCGGGACCGAGTTGTACAAAGAGATATCGAAACTCGCGCCGGGCGCAACCGCTGCCGAGAAGGCTGCATCCCTCGGCAAGTCCGTAGTCAAGGCGCCGATCGAGGCGATCAAGGGCCTGGGCAGCGGGCTCCTCGCATCCAAGATCGCGGGGCTTGCGGCAAAGGCGGCGGGCGCGGACGACACCACCGCAGGCCTGGTCTCCACGGCGGCATTTTTCTCGCCCCAGCCCTTGGCGAGGATCTTCGGCAACACGCGCGCAGCAGCGCTCGTCTCCCGCACCCCGCTTCCAAAGGTCGCGCGCGCAGCGGGCAATACCATGGTCGCAGGCCTTGCGGACGAGCTGATCTACAACGGCGTGGTGACGGTAGCTGCCGGCGACGACAGCGACTACGCCCTTGCAGTGTCCATGGAAAATACACAGATGATGGGCCAGGACTTCTGGACATCTGTGGAGAACATCCCGAATCTCCCGTGGTACGAGATACCGTTTGCAGCGAGCGCCGCTGTCCCCGTAGGTGCTCTCATGCTCGTCTCCGACCTGCTGGTGCCCGGCTTCACCGCAGGCGTCATGAAGAAGGTCTGCGACTGGAGCGATACCGGTTTTACCAGGGACATCGAACGCCGCTACATGGCCGAGGGAAAACAGAAGAGCAAGGCGATGGGCGAGGATCTGAAACGGCTGGTGGTGCACGGTATGGGGGACGAAAACGAGAATCCGGAATTCTATCAGGAGGTCAACCTCCATTACCTCGGCGGTATGGTTCATCCCATGAAGGATGAGCTGGTCAGGGAAAAAGAGGAGATGAGCTTTGACTTTGAGTTCGATGAGAAGAACGAAAAGAGGCTGAGGGCGATGGGCGAGGGGGAGATGCAATTGGAGATAGACGCTCATGTCATGTCGAAGATGGGAGAAGATAGATTCAGGCAGGCTGCTTCGGTCGAGTCCGCGGCGCGGATGCAGGAGGAACTCAAGTTCCTGCACATGATCGGTTACGACGGCGGCGAGGGCGCCTCTGCAAGGGAGATTGTGGACGAGCACGGGAGGGTGCTGGACGCCGACGCGCTCCTCACCACCTATGTGACGCCGCAGCTCGTCGAGGATGAGGGCAAGGACCCTGCCTTCAAGGAGATGGCGGATAAGGCAAAGGCGGAGCTCGATGAGAACAAGGTCATGGAGGCGGAGGCAAAGAAAGCGGCAGTGGCCTCGGATTACGAAGAGGGTGGAGACAGCTACTACTACAACGCGAACGAGGCAAAGCCCCTGATCCTGGCTGCGCGCAAGAGGGAACTCGTAATTAGGGCCCTCCAGACGCCGGCGGGCAAGAAGAAAGATGAGCTCATGAAGCTGGCTGCAAACGTCGGGTTGTGCGACGAGTCCGGCGAGTTTGTGCGTACTTCGGTTTACTACTCGGCGGTGGAGATGTTCGTCGAGGACGCCTATGCCCGCAATGTGGATGCGCTGAAGGACGTTGCGAACGCACGCTATAAAGAAATCAAGACCCGCTCTTACAATGCGGACAGCGAGAAGGAATCGCTGGAGATAGAAAAGGAGATGGACGTCATGGTCAAGGCCATGGAGCGGGGCGTGGAGATCGCCAGGGAAAGCATGAAAAAGACCGCACAGAAATGATTGTGTTTTTTTGGAAACGCCCATGCGCGCCCGAACGGGCGCGTTTTCTTTTGCACCGCCTCTCTCTTTGCGATAGATATCCGTCATCCCACCAAAGGAGATTCCGATGTCCAATCGATCGATCATAGGTATCTTAGCAGCAGTGATCGCATTCGCGATCTGTCTCATGGCCGGCCGGACGTCATTTTCAGCGAAAAAGGGGGAAGCGATGGAGGGCAAGGCAAGGGCCGTGATCTCGGAGTATCTGGAGAAGTACAAGCCGCTGGACCTGGGGCTCAGACGCGCCTGGTACGAATACAGCACCACGGGGGACAAGCGCGCCTCCGCGAGGCAGGGCGAGTTGGAACTCGCCATGAGACAGCTGGCCAGCGACAGGGATAGGTTCGGGAAGCTGAAGTCCCTCTACAAGTCGCGGGACAAGATCGAGGACCGCGTGGTCAGGCGGCAGGTCGAGCTCCTCTACCTCGTGCATCTGCCGAACCAGGTCGAGCCGGAGAAGCTCAAGAGGCTCACCGCGCTCGAGAGGCGCATCGAGGAGACCTTCAACGACTACAGGGCGGAACTGGACGGAAAGAAACTCTCGCCCGTGGATGTCGCGCACATGCTCTCCGACTCCACGGACAGCGCAAAGATCGAGCGCGTCTGGAAGTCCCAGGCGGGCGTGGGAAGGCTCCTTGAATCCGACTTCCGTGAACTGGTGAAGCTGAGAAATGAGATCGCGCGCGATCTGGGATACGCGAGCGCGCTCGAGCTCGAGGCGGTGGTCGCGGAGCTCGACCTCGGCATGCTGGATAAATTCTACAGCCAGGTGCGGAAGGCGACGGACAAACCATTCAAGAGGCTAAAGGAGGAGTACCTGGACCCGAGGTTGGCAAAGCGATACAACGTCGCCGCGGGAGATCTCAAGCCGTGGCACTATCAGAACGCCTTCTTCCAGGAGGCGCCGCCCGCCGCGTTCGGCAAGGTGGACTTCGACGCGTTCTACGCGAAGACCGATTCGAAAAAGGTGGTGGCGCAGACGATCGCGTTCTACGAGAGCATCGGGGTGGACATAAAGGGGATCGTCAAGAACTCGAGCCTCTACCCTGCGCCCGGCAAAAACCCTCACGCGGTCGCATGGCTCATGGACCCTGAAAAGCCGGGCAGCTCCGTGCTGATCATGAACCTGCCAAACCCGCCGACTCCGCCCAAGGCCTCGGAGGCCTCGACGTTAGTCCACGAGCTGGGACACGACATCAACTACGAGGCCATACTCGCCAACGGCTCGCTGCCGTATCTCCTTCGCGAGCCGACCATGCTGACCGAGGCGTTTGCGATGCTCATGGAGAACCAGACGCAGACCGCGGACTGGGTCACGCGGCTTGGCGTGCCGGAGAGAGAGGCGCGCGAGGCGGAAGAGACCGCGTCGATGATCGACTACGCGGACCAGCTGATATTCCTGCGCTGGTCCTCCACGATCTACTGTTTCGAGCGAAAGTTCTACGCAGACCCGGACGCCGATATAGGAGATCTCTGGTGGGAGTGCCGCGCGAGAAACCAGTTGCTCGACAGGCCGGAGGGCTGGCGCGAGCCGGACGCGTTGGCGAAATATCACATCCCGATCGTGCCGCCGCTGTACTACTCCAACTACGCGATCGGCCGCGTGGCCAACGTGCAGTTCGCCGAGCTCTTCGATTCGCGCACCGGCGGCGGTGGTTCTGCCAGCTTCTACGGACGCAGGGAACTGGGCGACTGGCTGATGAAGGACTTCCTGGCCCAGGGAAACCTCTATTGCTGGGACGAGTTTTTGAAAGCGCAGGCCGGCGAGCCGCTCTCGGTCGCGGTTTGGAAACGCCGCTATATCGGCTCGGATGCGGAGAAGATGCTGTACAAATAGAGGGTCACGATCATGGACCTTCAGCGCATCAATGATTTCGCGTGGCGCATACCCAAGCACGGCAAGATGCGCGTGGACGGGATCATCTTCGCCTCGCGCAGGATGCTCGAGGACATAAGAAAAGACGAGAGCGTGCAGCAGGTGATCAACGTCGCGTGCCTGCCCGGTATCGTCCGCGCCTCGCTTGCCATGCCCGACATCCACTGGGGCTACGGTTTTCCCATAGGCGGTGTGGCTGCCTTTGATGCCGAGGAAGGTATAATATCCCCTGGTGGTGTTGGTTATGACGTGAATTGCGGCGTGCGCCTCCTGCGCTCGGACCTTGCGGCCGAGGACGTGAGGCCGCGCATGCGCGAGGTCGTGAACCAACTATTCCGCGATATCCCCACCGGGATCGGCTCGCATCACAAGAGTTTCAAACTCGGTCCTGACGACATGAAGCACGTGCTCAAGGACGGGGCCGCATGGGCCGTGAAACACGGCTTTGGCGATGAGGGGGAACTCGCGCACATCGAATCCGCGGGCTGCATCCCTGGCGCCGACCCGCAGGCGCTCTCCGAGCGCGCAAAGCAGCGCGGCTGCGATCAGCTCGGCACGTTGGGTTCGGGCAACCACTTCGTGGAGGTCCAGGAGGTGGTGGAGATATACGATGAGCAGGCGGCGAACGCGATGGGGCTCTTCCCCGGGCAGGTGACGATCACGGTCCACACGGGCTCGCGCGGCCTGGGCCACCAGGTTTGCGAGGACAATATCGAGGTGATGCTCGCCGCTGCGCGCAAATATCACATAGAGCTCCCTGACAAGCAGCTCTGCTGCGCGCCGGTGGGTTCACCTGAGGGGAGACGGTACTTCGTCGCGATGGCGGCCGCGGCCAACTTCGCGTTCGCAAACCGCCAGGTCATCACGCACTGGGTGAGGGCAGCGCTCGAACACGCGCTCAAGATGGGGCCGGCGGACCACGGCATCAGACCTGTCTACGATGTCTGCCACAACATCGCAAAGTTCGAGGAACACATGGTTGGCGGCTCCTCGCGCAGGCTCTGCGTTCATCGCAAGGGCGCGACGCGCGCATATCCCGCGCACCACCCGGAGGTCCCGGCGATCTATCGCGAGATAGGACAACCGGTGCTCATCCCCGGAGACATGGGCCGCTACTCCTTCGTGCTCGTGGGCACTGACCGCGCCATGGAGGAGACCTTCGGTTCCACGTGCCACGGCGCGGGCCGCCTCATGTCCAGGCATGCGGCCAAACGCGCATGTCGCGGCCGCAATATCGAGCAGGAACTGGCGGCCCAGGGGATCCTGGTGCGCGGCGCCTCGCGCGACACCGTGGTCGAGGAGGCGCCGGAGGCGTACAAGGACGTGGCCGAGGTGGTGGACGCCGTCGCTGGCGCCGGGATCTCCAAGAAGGTGGCCAAGCTAAAACCCCTCGGCGTGATTAAGGGATAGTCCTCAACTGCTTGATATTTTTAATTATTTAGCCCTCTTACAGCATATGTCTCCCCCTGTTCCATCCGACGGCATAGCGATAATTTAGCAACAATATTTGGACCCGGCCGAAAAGTGTATGCGCTGATAATGGGAGAGCTTTATGGGCATCGCATCGCCGCCGAGGATCAATATCCCCCTCCTGATGAATCAGGTGACGGAGATCTCTCAAAATCTGGGTGTGGAGTTCACGCCTTATTCCAGGACGAGCCGGGGACTCGTCTATGCGCGGTTCGATCCGAACAACCCCCTCGCACAGAAGCCCCTGGATGTCCTGATCCAGACGAGGGAAGGGATCTCGCGCGAGAGTTTCTTAACGCGGTTTCCTTTTGATGTGGCGACCCATGCCTTTGCTGTGGAGTGGCGTGCGATGCAGGCCATCGTGGACGGGGCAGGCGGCGAAGCGAAGTTGCTCGCAGACATAGCGCAGGGCGACGATGCTAGGCGCCAGGCGGCCGCATCGAGGATGCAGTCCTCCCTGGCCCTGCCGGTGCCGGGAGTGAGCGCGGTTTCCGGAGAGGACGCACTCATCGGTTGTCGCAGCGCTTTCGTGGCGAACGTCAGATCCGCCATGCTCTTCAGCCTCCTCCTCGGTGAGTCGCACGTCGAGGTGGCCAATCGGTTCTTCCAGACGGCGGTCAATTCGATGCAGATGGGCTTCCCCTCGGCGGCTGCGATGTTCGCCGAGGTCGCGGCCGATAGGATTGCCGGCGTCGATCCGTTCTCGCCGGAAGCGCAGCGCATAAGATGGTATCGGTCGTTTGCGGCCAAGGCGTGGCGCCGCTCTATCGTCGCCTCGGATTCCAGGGAGTTGAGGAGGTTCAAGATAGACGGGGGGATTTTCAACAGCTGGTCCGACGAGAACCCGATGCTGGCGATCGAGCTCCACATGTCCTCCGATGAGCTCAACGCGAGACAGAGACTCTATGCCGAGGCCACCAGCGATATGCTGCGCGCGACGCGTCTGGTGTTGGAGAGGGGAGTGAAGGCCATCGGCGGTATAAAGGCTGTGGACGTTGCGGCCTGTTGCATGAACAAGGCGGTCAAATCAGCGGCCAAGGTTCCCGGGATGAAGAGGGAGTCGGTGGAGATGTTGCGCGAGCTGCACCGCCGGATGATCGGCGAGGCACCATGACCTATGTTTTTGAGCGGGTGATGGGAATCGCCGGCGCGCAGTACCCACGCGCCGGCACTTCATCATTATAGGCACTCCTTCGGAGTGCTTAAATCCTTTGAAGGTCGGAACCGGTGGCTTCGAGCGACACCACAACGCTCAAAAAAAGGACCCCAAAAGACGGGGTCCTTTTTTGAGCGGGTGATGGGAATCGAACCCACGTATGAAGCTTGGGAAGCTTCCATTCTACCATTGAATTACACCCGCTGATTTTTCAGGACCCCACGACTAGTGTATGTAAGTGATTGATTGCAATACTAGAGTGCGACCTGTGACAATTGAGCGCTGGAAGCAGCCAGAACTCATTATCAGGTCATTATTGGGTCAATATCGTCTCCTTTGTGGGAGCATTGTGGGAAAAAATCGTGCGCCAAGGATGGCTACGTTGACGCATTTAGAAATGCCTGCAAGGGGGTTCGCATGGCTGCGTAAATGGCCCTTATGGCGACCCAGAGGAAGAACTAAGGCAAAAAATCGCCAGGACGGCACTTGAACGCTTTTGCCAACTTGTAGAGAATCCTTATGGTCGTATTCGTAGTGCCCGCTTCAACCTTCTGATAGTGCTTCCAACTGACCCCAAAATCCTCCACATCCTCTTGCTTCAACCCTGCTTTCACCCGGCAGGCGCGGACTTGAAGCCCTACTCTTTTTAAAAGCTGATCTGTCTTCACCTTACGCCTCACTTATGCGGTGAAGACTATTGAACCTTGACAGGGAGTTACACCTCACATATGAGGTTATTTACAGCTTGCCACAATAACTAGGGAGGCACACATGCGAAATATATTCGTTGTCATATTGGCTCTTCTTCTCCTCCCTTCATGTGGCGGTTCAGAGGGTTCCGATCCTTCTTCGCCCGACCCAAGCGATACTACAGCATCTCTCATAGGAACTTGGGAACGGGTTGCCGAAGATTGTGACTGTATCATCGTTTCGTATCTCAAGTTTGAGGAGGTCAGCGGGAATATCTACGCCCAACATTCATCGGACAACAGCATTTTTAAGGATAGAATGATCGTGACGGAGAATGGCAGCGAGTTCACCTTCACCGGTGACAGCGACAATTTCTGGAATGATTGCGTTGTAACCTACGACGTTGAGTGCGGCGGGACGGCGACGGATGGAATGACGACTCTTCGCTTAGATTGCGAGGTCGATCATATTGGTTGCACCATCGACCTCAGCAAGCTCTAGCCAGCGCACACCACCCCTAGGGATTATACTTTATCATACGTATATTTTACGACAAATTTATGTCACCGGATGCCTATTTTTATTCATTGTTATTCGCATTATTCATAACTGTTTTATTTTTCATAAGGTTCCGTAGTAATCAAATGACTATCAAACATTTTTCATTGTATTATCGTATTACATTGAACTCTTGGAAATCTCGGAGTGAAGAGGGCTTCTACGATTCAGCGCCTGTGTCCAACCCCCACACCCTTTTGGGGCCTTAGATTCATGATTGAATTACATAACAGCACGATATACCGTTTCAGTATGGTGTAATTGAGAGGCACTGAAGAGATAGCAATCATGGTGATTGCGTAATGCAAGGAATGAAGTGGTCACCTGATTATGGAGCATGCGACCTGCTGTGCTGATACGAAAAGAGGAAAATCATGCGTCTTAAAACTCTGCTATTCTGTTTACTCTTTGCTGCAGTTCTTGGCGCTCCTGTCGTGGGCGTTTCCAGTGAAACGTCTTCTATAGACCAACTGCAGAAGCGAGCAGAGCAAGGCGATGCCAATGCGCAAAAAAATCTCGGGTTGATGTACCTCTTTGGCCAAGGTGTTCCTCAGGACTACGCCAAGGCAGGGGAGTGGTGTAGAAAGGCGGCTGAACAGGGAGATACCGATGCTCAGTACAATCTCGGAACAATGTACTTTAAAGGCGATGGCGTACAACAGAACTACGCGAAGGCGATGGAATGGTTTACAAAAGCGGCAGAGCAAGGATTGCCCGATGCTCAATATCACCTTGGAGCGATATACGCTAAGGGTAACGGTACACCTCGGGACTTCACTAAGGCAGCGGAGTGGTTCAGAAAAGCCGGGGAACAAGGTCATGTAAATGCACAGTATGATCTCGGAGCTATGTATGGCAGAGGGGAAGGCGTGCCTCAGGACTTTACCAAAGCGGCAGCTTGGCTCAGAAAGGCTGCGGAACAGGGCGATGCCAAAGCTCAATATAACCTTGGCGTGTTTTACTTTGAAGGTAAAGGGTTACCTCGTGATTTCGCCAAGGCTGTCGAGTGGTACCAAAAAGCGGCTGAACAAGGATATCTCAGCGCGCAGTTTAATCTAGGTGTGTTGTATGCTGAAGGCATAAGTGTACCTCAAGATTTTTCAAAAGCATTGAAATGGTTCAGAAAGGCAGCAGAAGAAGGCGATCCTGGAGCGCAGTATAATCTTGGGCGGATGTACGCTTTAGGCAATGGTGTCGCTAAAGATTATATTTTGGCCTACGCATGGTCTAATCTCGCCGCGTCTCAGGGAAGGGAGTCTGCGCGGAAACTGATAAGTCTCATCAATTTGAGTGCTGAAGAACTCGCTGAAGCACAGCGGCTTTCATCAAATTGGAAGCCAGGTCAGTCTTTGGAGCGTTGAAGGTATATTTTATGGATATATTTCAGCACTTAAAGGAACTGAGTTTGCTTCAAACCATTGTTCTCTTTTGTGTTGTTGGCACTGTCGGGAGTATAGTGTGGTGGTTAATTCAGTGGATAATCGTTGTAATCGCCGGACTATTACTAAGGGGAAAAAAATAATATTTCGGAAGGATGGAATTAACGCACAGGGCAAGCACTTGAGATTTCAAAAGGTACACCTTTTGAACCACGAAAACAGCTGAAAAGGGGGCAAGTAATATCAGGCGGTTAGGGGCCTCCTTCACCGAACCCTTTTGAAACAGTTGCCGAGAGGCCGTGGAAGGACTCTAAACCCTCCTCCACGCCATTCCCTTAAAACGTCGATTTCACGCAACTTCGCAGGCTTGACGGACGATAATATCTGTGGAAGATAACCCGCCATCCCCAATATCTGGACGGGTTGGTCGTCTTCTGTTATGCTTTACTTGGAGGTGAACGATGAGTGATTTCCTGTTTTCAACGCCTGATTTTTGGTCCGGATTCGCCCGTTCCCTCGATCTTGGGGGGACTTTTGACTCATATAACGTGAGCAAATCGGAAAAGGAAGCCGATACCCGCGCCCTTGAAAATGATTGGATGATCGTGGGGAAGAATATGACCAACGCAATGGCGGGGTTCGACAATGAGCAAAAACAAGAATAGGGGTCTCGTTCCGCAGCAGTATCAACCCTCTACACCACAAGCTCGTGCACAAACGCTAGTCGCACAACAATATTCTGGCCCGATTCCTCCGCCAGAAGCCATGGAAAAATATAATCAGATTTTACCTGGGGCAGCCGATCGTATTCTCAAAATGGCAGAGCAGCAGTCACAGCATCGGCAAGGGCTTGAGAATTCCGTGGTAAAAGGAAATCTCAGCCATCAAAGGTGGGGGTTAATCGTCGGAGCGATTATCACGATTGTCGTGACTGTAGCGGGAACGATTTTGGCTCTGTACGATAAACCGACTGAAGGTCTTATTGCCATTCTATCAATGATAGGGATTGATGCTGGAGTGTTTGTCTTTGGCAGGTTGCGACAGGAAAAGGATCGCGCGCAAAAGCTCGCTGAAATCGACGAAGCGAAGAAGGGAAATCAGTAGTCGCGGTCCCTCTACTTCTCCACATCAGCCCTTTTCCCCACACACGGCGCCATCCGGCGCCCCACCCCTTTAACGGTGGGTTTCTTTTGTTACTGTGAAGTCCTCTACACAGCGGCAAGCAGACGTGACATCGTGGCATGGGAGACACCTGCGAGAGCGGCCACCTGGCGCAAGGATTTGCCCTCAGCGCGCATCCGGCGGGCAAGGTCGAGGTCTAGGCTGGCCTTGGGCCGGCCGCAATGCTTCCCTCGGCTCTTGGCTGCCTTCATCCCTGCCTTGACCCGTTCCGCGATAATCGCCCGCTCAAACTCTGCCACGGCCCCGAGAAACGTAAAAACCATTCTGCCCGCAGGTGTGCCCGTGTCTATGGCCTCTTGAAGGCTCACAAAGGCGACGCTGAGGGTCTGTAGCTCGGACAAGATCGTGAGCAGGTGCGCAACCGAGCGCCCAAGCCGGTCGATCTTCCACACGGCTACGGCGCTGAATTTACCCCGTCTGGCATCAGCAAGCATTTCGTTGAGGGCAGGGCGGGACTCCTTTGCCCCTGAGATAAAATCCACGTACTCGCGATAGACCTCAATTCCCCGCGCCTGTGCGTATAGCCGGAGCGCGTCGAGCTGAAGATCGGCCTTCTGGTCGTCAGTACTTACTCTTGCGTATATCGCCACTCGTTTCATCATCCCCATTGGAAGCCCCCTTTCGATTGACATGGTGTTTATCATTGGTTACCATGTTAACGAATAGTCAACACGCCGTCAAGACAAATCGTTAATTGACAGTAAACTTCAAGGAGGCTAGATATGTTGCAAATGATAGCGTCGAGATTACAGCAAGTCATAGACAAGGGGTCCCATCAGGGGAAGAGCGACCGTGTGCTCGCCACAGAGCTGGGCATTAGCCACGTCGCTCTATGGAAGCTCCGCACGGGATGGAAGGATAAGGATAGCAAGCCCTACAATCCCAGCCTCGAAATGCTAGACCGGCTTTGCAAGTTCTTCAAGTGCAAGGTGGGGGATATTTTGGAGTATCGAAAAATGTAAACCCGCGCATAGGGGGTGAATCATGTCGCGCAAACAGTTGAAGGTGATCGCCTGGACGCTTTGGCTTATAGCTTTTGTATGCGCATTAGTTGCTTTTTCACATATCTACAATCCTAATTATCCGAGATGGGTTAATTACGAAGGAGGGGGACGGGGTAGATCGCGGTATGTGTCACCGTCAGAAACGGGCTATAGATATTCACCCGGGCCGGACAACGGTGCGGGCTGGGTCATCGGCATGATCGCATGTATTGGCGCAGGAATGTTTGTTAATATAGCAACCAAGAGAATGAGCGAGAAAGAGAAGTGAGATAAAGACGGGGCTAGGCCGACGGGCTGAAAAGCGGAAACCCTATCCGCCTGCCCCTTTCAGTTTTTCAGGGAGACCGTGAGGGGCGGGTGTCAAATACAACTAAATTTGCTCGGGCTTTGGCAAAAATCAGGAGCGACCCTGCCCGTGCTAAGCGCATTAAGACATTAGACCCAGATTGGATAAGATGGGTAAACGGGCGGCACCCTCGGCAGGTTGATACAGACAAACATATCCTGGGAATCCTTAAGCGCAATTCACTCAATAATGTCTCAATTGATGAGATAAAAATGGTTTGCGCAAGTGCCTATGAGAATTTCTTTAAGGAATTGAGGGAAAAACACAAATGGCAACATTTGCATATTTTGAGCACCGGGAATTTTTACGATTTTGAAAATAAGAAGTGGTGCTCCCAGCGACCAATGACTGCCGAGGAGATGGGGCGAGTCAGGGATTATATCTCCACACTCATTCTCTCTGATCCTGGTTGGGAATACCTCCAACAAACGAGTTTTGATCTACATTGTCTTACTGATACAATGAAAAAATTCCCTCTTAAAAAGATTTTGAGCAGAAAGGACTTGCATAAAAAGATTGTGAGTAAAAAGGCACCGCCGATAACATGTCCTGAAAAAGAGTGGGCTCAGGCGGATCGCTATTTGCAAGCTAACTTGAGCCACTATCTCATCCCTCGCGTCGATAATCCTGCCATACCAAGAAGCAAAAAGAACCCGGGCCTCGCAGAGGCAGCCAAGGCAACGCATGAAATTATGATGTGCTTTGGCGTCGAGTCCACAATAAAGGGCATAAAGGACTCATACCACGAGTTTATTAAGAGGTCAGATAAAGAGCGATTGATAAGTTGAAATGAGGATTTTTAATCGCTTTATATGCAGCGCGCCATAACTGCGGTAATTATGGCGCTATGAAATTCACGGCACAGTTTCGGGATTTTCTTAGGCGGTATCCAACCCCACTTTATCTCCTCGGGCCAGAGGTCGGCTTTCATCCTTCCAGGCTTTCTCAGCTTATTCATGGCGCTGACGTTAAGCGCACCCATGATATTCGCTATCGTCTGTTGATTAAGCGCGTCGGCTATCGCGGAGCAATTTTCGATGAGGCGAAAACCTCATAAACAAAACCCCGGCAGCTTGGCGGCGGACCGGGGCAGAAAGGAAATGCAGATAATGAATAACGTTAATTCAGGGACGTATCAAGAACTAACTTTCTTTGACCATGAAGTGGCAATTGTTGCCTTACATGTTTACCGCAGAAATGTTGTCGAACGTTGGAAATGGCTTGACCGCCTCGTTGCAGATCGCGCCTGCATACAGACGCAGATCGCTCGCAAACTGCATAACGAAGGCCGGTTGAGCGATGAAGACTTGAAGCGCGTATGGGCTGAAATTGATGAGCAGCTTTATGAATACGACGACGCTCCTCATGTGCTCTATCGGCGGGAACTGCTAGCAGAAATTGACACCACTATTGCACGTCTAAGGAAGGCAGCGCGGGCCGACCGTGAACAGCGAGAGGGGGCTTGCCATGCCGCATGAAATCGCGCCAACGCTTCAAGCTGCTTTGGAGCAACCCTGCCTAACAATCGCACACTCGTCTCTCAAGCGTGTATATGAGGACATGAGGGAGGCCGTGC